>JBBPIG010000004.1:80189-328092 GCA_038040445.1 Acidobacteriota bacterium
GTCTCCGGTCCTCGGTCTCCGGTCCTCGGTCTCCGGTCCTCGGTCTCCGGTCCTCGGTCTCCGGTCCTCCGTCTCCGGTCCTCCGTCGTCGGTCATTTACTCATGAAGATACTTGCGCTGATGCCTGATGCGTACCGCGGATTCGGTGGCATCGCCCAGTACAATCGAGACCTGCTGGACACGCTCTTAGCCTTGGACCGTGTCGTCCAGGTTGTCTCGCTGACGCGGCATTACCCCGACCCTGATTCAGGACTTAAGCCGCCTCCGGAAAAACTCGTGCAGCACTTCTGTGCCAGCAGTTCGGCGCGCTACGTGTTGGCGGCCTTGAGACACGGATTGAGCCTAAATCCGGACGTTATTCTATGCGGGCATATCAATCTGCTTCCGGTTGCCGCACTGCTCAAGAGGCTCACACGCAGCTCCTTGATATTGGAGGTGTACGGCATCGAAGCCTGGGAACGCCGCCGTGGACTCCGCTCGTGGGGCACGAAGCAAGTGGACCTCGCGATAGCCATCAGCCGCTTTACACGCGAGCGGCTCATTCGCTGGTCGGGACTCGATCCACACCGAATAAAAATCGTTCCCAACGCAGTACACCTCGATCGATACTCGAGTGGCGACAAACCCGGCTATCTAGTCGAGCGTTACGGGGTCGAGGGCAAACGGGTGCTGCTCACGGTCGGGAGGCTTCCGGGCCACGAGCGCTACAAAGGGCAAGACCGAATCATCGCGCTGCTTCCGAAGCTGGCCGTCGAATTCCCTAATCTCGTTTACCTGATCGTCGGCGACGGGAGCGATCGCGCTCGGCTCGAAGCGATGGTGGCGACGCTGGGTCTCGAGGAGCACGTAATCTTCGCTGGCCGGATTCGCGAAGACGAGAAGATCGATCACTACAATTTGGCGGACGCGTTTGCGATGCCGAGCACCAGCGAGGGATTCGGCTTCGTGTTTCTGGAAGCAGCCGCCTGCGGCGTGCCAGTGTTAGGCGGAAGGAACGACGGCAGCCGGGATGCGCTGGTTGACGGGCGTCTGGGCGTGATGGTCGATGCCGAAAACCCTGGCGAGTTACTGAAGGGGCTGGAAGAAATATTGAAACGGGAGAAGTGCGTGCCTGATTGTATCAAGCCGTTCGGATTCCCGAGGTTCCAGAAGCAGGTGGAAGAGCTGGTGGGAACGACGGCCGACCGATGACCGGGGGACGACCGGACCGCCGGCCGCCGACCGATGACCGATGACCGGGGGACGACCGGACCGCCGACCGCCGACCGATGACGGTCTCCGGTCGTTTTGTCGGTGCTCCGTCGCCGTCCTCCCGTCGTCCTCCCGTCGTCGGTCTCCCGTCGTCCGTCGTTTTATGACCTACAAGTTCCAGAAGCTCGAGACCTATCAGTTGGCGCTGGACTATTTGGATCTCCTATACGAGTTAACAGCTCGCTTGCCCCGCAGCGAGGAGTACAACCTGAAGTCGCAAATGCCTCGCGCGGGGACTTCGATTGTGCTGAACATTGCTGAAGGTTCTACTAGCCAGACCGATCCAGAGCAGTTGCGCTTCCTGGGAATGGCTTTGCGCTCTTTCGTTGAAACGGTCGCCTGGCAGGATGTGATCGAGAGGCGAAAGTACTTGAGCGGTGAAGATCTTCGGCCAGCTCGGGAGCTTGGCGAGAAACTATTCGCAAAGATCCAAGCGATGAGGAGAGCGCTGAAGATCGACCGTTGACGGTGCGATGACCGGCGACAGAAGACGACGGCTGACCGCTGACGGTCGCCGGTCATAGGTCTTCGGTCGTATTCGGTCTCCCGTCGGCCATCGCCGGTCGCCGGTCTTCCGTCGCCCCGTCATCCGTCATCATGAACGAAATCATCATCGAACCAGGCCGAAGCCTGAAACACTACTGGCGTGAACTCTGGGCTTACCGCGAGCTGTTCTACTTTCTAGCCTGGCGAGACATCGCCGTGCGCTACAAGCAGACGGTCATCGGCATAGCCTGGAGCCTGATTCGCCCCTTTCTCACGATGGTGGTGTTCACGGTCGTCTTTGAAAAGCTGGCGAAGCTCCCTTCGGAGGGCAACGCGCCTTATCCCATTCTGGTTTTTGCGGCGATGCTGCCGTGGCAGTTCTTCTCCAACGCGCTCACCGCAAGCAGCAACAGCCTTGTCGGCAGCGCGAGCATGATCTCAAAGGTCTACTTTCCGCGTCTGGCGATCCCGGTAAGCTCGGTCATCGCCACCTTCGTCGACTTTCTCATTTCGTTCGCGATGTTGCTGGTGTTGATGGCGTGGTTTCAGTTTGCTCCAAGCTGGCGAATGCTCATGTTACCCCTGCTCACGCTGCTCGCGGTTGGGGCGGCGATGGGAGCGGGCTTGTGGTTCGGGTCGCTCAACGTCAAGTATCGCGACTTCAGCCACATCGTTCCGTTCGTTGTGCAATTCGGGACCTACGCCTCGCCTGTCGGCTACAGCACCAACATCGTGCCGGCGAAGTGGCGTTTGCTTTATTCCTTGAACCCGATGGTAGGGGTGATCGACGGATTCCGCTGGGCGATCATTGGCGGAGACGCTGAGCTTTACTTACCGGGCTTTTTGCTATCGATTGGTCTTGTGACGTTGATGTTGGCAAGCGGCATCTGGTATTTCAGAAAGACTGAACGCACGTTCGCGGATGTGATTTGAGGAAGACGGACGACGGAAGACGGGAGACGGACGACGGGAGACGGGAGACGGACGACGGGAGACGGGAGACGGAAGACGGGAGACGGACGACGGGAGACCGTTGACCGACCCACGCTGCGGTCATCCGTCTTCGGTCGCCGGTCGCCCTAGCTTCGGCGTCAGGCAAAATCGGATCATCCTGACCATTCATGCAATTGAAGAAATGGACGCTGATGACCTGCTGAAAGTAGACCTTGAGCATTGCATCCTGAACGGCGAGATCGTCGCCCGTCAGTGGGACAGCAATTTTAAGGACTACAAATATATCCTTGACGGTGAGACACTAGCCGGCGAGGAAATCGAAGTCGTGGCCAATCTCAAAAGCGACAAGATAATCATCATCACTACCTACCTGCTATGAAAAGAAAGAAGAGGGCCCGTGATGTCGAATGCGCCTTGTGCGGTCAGCGCACGGCTAGAGTCGTGCTGACCCCGAAAGTGTTTGGGCGCGGCGCACGGCGCGTGCTGATCGAAAACATCCCGGTGTACCACTGCCGGAATTGTCACAGTCAGTACGTTGACGGCCGCACGATGGACGCGATTGACGAAATCAGAAAGAACCCTTCTGCCTGGAGTCGGAAAGAGACTATTGCCACAGCCGCGCTAGCAGCGTGAGATGTAGTTAACGTGGCATACGAGATAAAGCGGCAGTTCTCTGCACGAGGGTTACACGATCAGGTGCAGGCGCATCACCCTTCGCGCTTGGCCCTTAGTTCTTAGTCCTTTGCCCATATGTCCAACACAGTCATCACAGTCGAAAACCTCGGCAAGAAATACATCATCGGCCATCAAGCGAACGGCCATCGGACGCTTCGCGACGTGCTGGCAGACTCGCTCTCCGCGCCCTTCCGCTTGCTGAGACGGACGACGGACGACGGACGACGGGCGACGGCAGACGGTCCTCGGTCGTCCGTCTCCGGTCCTTCTTCCGGTCCTCAGTCGCCGGTCATCGGTCCTCCCCCCGGTCCTCCGTCGCCGGTCTCCGGTCGTTCCGAGGAGTTCTGGGCCTTGAAGGATGTGTCCTTCGACGTCAAGCAAGGCGAAGTAGTCGGCATCATCGGGCGGAACGGCGCGGGCAAGTCTACTCTGTTGAAGATCCTCTCGCGGATCACCGAGCCGACCACGGGCCGAGTTAGAATTCGAGGCCGCGTGGCGAGCTTGCTTGAGGTGGGCACCGGGTTTCATCCCGAGCTGACCGGCCGCGAGAACGTCTTCTTGAACGGCGCGATCCTCGGGATGAGCCGCGAAGAGATCAAGCGGAAGTTCGATGAGATAGTCGCGTTCGCCGAAGTCGAAAAGTTCCTGGACACGCCGGTCAAGCGCTACTCATCGGGGATGTACGTAAGGTTGGCTTTCGCTGTGGCCGCGCATCTCGAGCCTGAGATACTGATTATCGATGAAGTGCTCGCGGTCGGGGATGCGCAGTTTCAGAAGAAATGCCTGGGTAAGATTGGCGACGTGGTGACCTCCGGAAGAACTGCATTGTTAGTATCCCACCAGATGTCCGCAATTGAATCTTCTTGTACGCGCTGTGTGGTTTTGAACTCCGGCGAGATTAAGTTTGCTGGTACGACTGCCGATGCGATTCGGGTTTACAGTCGCGAGTTGGTTTCAACAATTGACTCCCAGGATAACGATCACATAAAACGAGTTGGCAATGGACTGGTCCGTTTTGCCTCATTTGGTCTTGAAGACGACTACGGACAGAGAATTTATTCTGCCGCGAGCGGAAAGCCGTTGACACTTGTGTTTGGCTACGAAGCGACTCCCTGTTCCGAGCGCTCGCTCTCTTTTGGTTTCTCGATCCACACAGTTACGGGTCAGGCAGTCTGCGTGCTGTATAGCGATTATCAGGGCATCACATTTAGCCCTGTATATGAACACGGCGTGTTGAAATTCACGACACCCAGGCTGATTCTAGCTGCTGGAACTTATTACGTCGCAGTGCGCCTACTGGTCAACGGCATAGAAACAGATTTTCCTAAGGATTTCGTGGGACGCTTCGACATAGACGCCGGCGACTTCTATGGCCAGGGAGTCGGTTTCCATGGAGGAAATGGCCCGGTATTAATTGAAGGAGAGTGGCAGCATCTGGCAATCACATGAACATAGTCGTCCGTAAGTTTGTTTCTGGGTACCGCCTGCTAACCCACCTGCTGCATCCGCATCTAATTCGCTTTCGTTGCAGGACGCGCATTCCTCAATATTATTTAATTGATGGCTGGTTATCCGAAACTGAGGCGCTTGCTTTGTACGATCTTGCCCGAAGTTTGAAGAAAGATGCTTCGGTTCTTGAAATCGGCGTTTGGCAAGGAAAAAGCACTTATTGCCTTGCTCGTGGTCTCAGTGGCGGCACGGTTACTGTCATCGATCCTTTTAATGCTGATGGAGGAGCAGATGCAGATAGTGAGGCCGTCTATAGAGAAATACAGAAGGAAAAACAACTTGATCTGCTTGAGACGTTTCAAAGAAATCTTGAGCGGGGCAAAGTAGCCTCAAAGGTTAAGACGCTCCGCGGGTATTCTCAACAGTTCGTTGGTTCCGTGCCGGCGATCGACTTACTGTTCATAGATGGCGACCATTCCATCGAAGGATGTTCATTTGATTTCGACGCATATCAAGACGCTGTTCTTCCCGGCGGCTATTTGCTCTTTCACGATTACGATCCAAGTCGCTCGAATCTTGGACCAACATGGGTTGTTCATAACAAGGTACTACCTTCTGGGAGATATAAACCCCTTAGAGTCTTAGAAAGCTTATGGGTCGGCCAGCGCACTTGACTTAGCAAAGATACGAGCATTCCAGTGGAACCAAGCCTCTCGTCGCCGAACTCTGCCAGTAGAAAGTTATCCGTCGAATCTAAAGTCGCCGTATGAGTCTAATAAAAAGGGCAACTAGACACTTTGTTAAAGAGCGGCTCAGTCCTCACCATCCGCGTGAGCAGACCATAAAAGGTGTTGTGTCCAAGCAGTACATTAAACGATTTATTCCTGATGACCCTATAATTGTTGAGGCTGGCGCCCACTTAGGCTGGGACACAATAGAAATGAGCACGCTGTGGTCTAAGGGTATTATCCATGCCTTCGAACCAGTTCCTGATCTGTATGGTCACCTCCAAGAAAACACGAACGGGCTGGAGAATGTTAGGTTGTACCCGTGTGCCTTAAGCGACAAGACAGGCATTGCGAATCTGTTTGTCAGTAGCGGTTCCTCAGACGCATCCAGCTCTCTACTACGTCCGAAGGAGCACTTGTCTGAACATCCCACGGTATATTTCGAGGAGGCAATCGATGTCCCTACCATCACCCTGAACCAATGGGCTAAAGAAAATCGGGTGGAAAAGGTTGATCTGCTATGGCTGGATATGCAGGGCTATGAACTCGCAATGTTAAGAGCGTCTTGCGAACTGCTAAGAACTGTCAGTGCTATTTACACCGAGGTTAGCCTTAAAAAATTATACGAAGGTACACCACTTTATTCTGAAGTTCGCGAATGGTGTGAAGAACAGGGCTTCGAGGTAGAACGGGAAGAGCTAGCTTGGGCAGACGCGGGTAACGTGCTTTTCGTCAGGAACAAGAATGTCTTCTGAGGAGACCAGACCAACTATTATCTGTCTGACCCCTGTTAAGAACGAAGCATGGATTCTAGATCGGTTTCTCCAATGCGCGAGTGTTTGGGCAGATCACATCGTGATCGCAGATCAAGGTTCAGAGGATGGCTCTAGAGAAATCGCAAGCAGATATTCGAAGGTCGCTCTGATAGACAACTCATCCACGACTTACAGCGAGACGGAGCGCCAGAAAATCCTTTTGGCGGCAGCGCGACGCTTTCCTGAGCCTCGATTGCTGATTGCTCTGGATGCCGATGAAATTCTTACTGCCAATTTCATGAAGTGCCCCGAATGGAACACCGTTCTTCGGGCGGCTGTGGGAACAGTGATTTACTTCAGGTGGGTCAATCTGCGGCCTGATCTTCAATCCTATTGGTCGCCCGATTCCTATCATGCCTGGGGCTTCATGGATGATGGTAGTGAACACAATGGCTTTCTGATGCACAGTCCGAGAGTTCCCGTCCCTGCCGATGCGCCTAGATTAAGACTTAGGAATATTCGAGTGCTCCACTATCAGTATATCAAGTGGGAGCGAATGGAAAGTAAGCACCGATGGTATCAGTGCCTGGAGCGGGTCAATCAGCCTTCGCGCAGTGCGATTGACATCTATAGGCAATATCACCATATGAACGCGATTCCTCCCGGTGAGATCTATTCCATGCAAAAGGACTGGGTTTCTGGCTACGAGGAAAAGGGCATTGATATGACAAGCGTCCGAGAGGAAGCTACGTACTGGTGGGATCGGGAAGTGTTGGCGATGTTCGCACAGCATACGCCGAAAGCATTTAGAACAGAAGATATATGGGGTGTGAATTGGTCCGGATTGCTAAAGAAAACCAATCCCAATGATGCGCTTATCACCTACCAGGACCCTCGAAGCCCATTTGATAAACTCCTCCACCGCTGGTTAAGAAAAACCCAACCGATCTATCACAAGAAATGGGTCAAACTCGTTGATAAGACGCTGGCTAGTTTCGGGTGGTAAGGTGCGTCGCCGTCGTAGAAGAATACATCACCGGCTCTAGGCGGCTTAGTGATCGACGGTGCGGCGCTTGGTGCCACGTAGCATAATCAATCTAGAGAGCGATGGCTTTGAATAGTATGGCGTTATCACAACAATTCCCTTCGTCTCAGCCAGGCAGAATCGGCTGGCCATGGACCCAAGGCACCGAGCCTCTGCTGCCATTGAAAAAGAGCGGGCAACCATTGCCTAAAATAAGCGTTGTTACCCCCTCGTTCAATCAAGGTCAGTTCATCGAAGAGACGATCCGCTCTGTCTTGCTTCAGGGCTACCCAAATCTGGAATACATAATTATCGACGGCGGAAGCACTGACACCTCTGTTGAGGTGATTAAGCGGTACGAGCCCTGGTTGAGTTACTGGGTAAGTGAAAAAGATAACGGCCAGGCGCACGCCATAAACAAAGGGTTCTCCCGAGCTACAGGCGATATCTTCGCCTATATCAACAGTGATGATATCTACGGAGAAGGAATACTCACCGAAGTGGCGCGAATTTATTTGGAAGCCCCCGACAACTTCTGGATCTCTTTCAGTATGGAGGATTTTGACGAAGCCGGCATCCGATATCCCAGACCCGTAAGCGAGTTTCACAGTTTGTACACCTGGATCTACCGCGCAGAAATGATTCCTCAACCCAGTTGCTTCTGGTCGCGCCACCTTCATCTGGAGATAAATGGTTTTGATGAAAACATGCATTACGCTTTCGATAAGGATTTCTTTGTGAGACTCCTTATTAGAGGCTTTATGTACAAGGCATACCCGGAAACAATTGGCTCATATTTTCGCCTGCATCCCAATTCAAAAACATGCTCAACTCTGGAGAAGTTTGCACCTGACGAAGATTTGATCAAGCGTAAAGCAGAGGGTCTACTTAGTGTTAAACAACATCGAGAAATACAAAAGAGAAAGCGGCACAATCGTGCCGTCGATGCACTAAGTGCTGCCCAAACTCAACGAAACGCTGGTTTTTTGCATGCACAATCTCAACTGCTCAAATCATTGACGATTGAACCTGCGATGCTATTTGATCGGATGTTTTGGGGGAGGTTGAAAAGAAACTTAATACCAAGACAAGGCCGATCCGAAAAGTCTGTTGTACTCGACGAGTGATCTCGCGCAGGTTATTCGAAGAGTTATCCGATCCCGCCGAATCGGTTACCTGAATGAATCGTCGAAACCAAGCTAAGGATATTGCAGAGACTGTGCTGCCACCGAGAGTAATGGACTCATTGCTTATTTTGTGGCGGTTTGTCTATTGGAAGCGCAGAACATCTATCAACCCCCGTAGGAATCGGGCCATCGTCAAATCGTTTCTAACGAGCGGCCGTCCGATCAAACTGGAACTAGGGTCTGCAAGACGCCCAGGCATGGAGGATTGGGTGGCGTCAGATATCACTGGTGGTGGAGACATTAGATTGGATCTCACCCAGTCCATTCCGTTCCCTGACAACTCAGTGGAATTGATCTATTCGTCGCACGTCCTTGAACATTTCTCCTATCCGATTCCAATGATTCATTTGCTCAGGGAATGCCATCGCATTCTTAAGCCGGGCGGCACATTGCGGGTTGCGGTGCCGGACGCGCGGATCTTTCTAAATGCGTATGTCGACCCCGGCTCCTTTGACAAAGCCCGTTTCTGTAGCTTGGATGTCGGCTTATCCTACAAAAGCAAAATTGACTATGTGAATTTTATTGCGTACATGGGCGGAGAACACAAGCACCTGTTCGACGAAGAGAATCTCGTGCTGGTGCTTGCGGAGGCGGGCTTTCGGGATGTTTGCATCCGAGTCTTCGACCCGGAAGTAGATCTCGAGGTTAGACGCCACGAATCAATATACGCACAAGCTGTAAAGTGACAGCTTCACTAATCAACCTCACTAGGTCACGTAAAGAATCCGAAACTTCTATATGTCAGTACCGGTGCTCTTAATCATTTTTAATCGCCCCGAGCTAACGCGACGCACACTGGAGGCGATTGCATGCGTGAAGCCTCAAACCCTGCTTGTCGCGGCCGACGGTCCGCGCTTTCCTGAGGAGGTAGATCGATGTGAACAGGCAAGAGAACTTATTCGCAACGTAGATTGGAACTGCGACATCAGGACCAATTTCTCCGATACGAATTTAGGGTGTGGCATTCGCATCTATACTGCCATCGACTGGGCAATGTCCCAATTTGAGGAGCTAATAATTCTTGAGGACGACTGTATTCCTTCGAGATCGTTTTTCGGATTTTGCGAAGAGTTACTTGCTTATTACCGAGACGATGAACGTGTGATGCACATCAGCGGCAATAACTTTCAGGGAGGAATAGCGCGAACTGAATATAGCTACTACTTCTCGAAAATAACTCATGCGTGGGGCTGGGCCACGTGGAAGCGGGCTTGGAAACATTTCGACTGGCGCATGAAGAGCTGGCCCGAATTCAAGAACGCAGGGCTGATGGGATCCTGCTGTGAAGACCTTTACGAGCTGAAGTACTGGACGGATATCTTTGATCAGACTTATGCGGGTGCGCCGGATATTTGGGACTATCAATGGAACTATGCCTGTTGGTCCCAGAATGGTTTAGCTGTATTGCCGAGCAAGAACCTTGTGTCGAATATAGGATACGGACCAGATGCTACCCATACGCAGGGAGAAGCACATTTCATGAATCTGCCAACAGAAGATATTGTTGATATCAATCATCCACCCTTTGTCGTGCGAGATAAAGCTGCCGATCGATATACCTTCGATCACAATTTCGGTGGAAAGGCCATGAAGCAGGCCGATACTTGGTCGGCAATACTGAAGAAGAGAATCCGAGTCGTCTATCTACCGATTCGCGCTTTCCGAAAGGTTTGGCGACTGCTTAAGCCTAAGGAAGCGTGAAGGTTGAATGGAATTAAATCGCCCGATGCGCATTCTTCAGGTGAGTATGGCAGATATATTGGGCGGGGCGGAGTCTATAGCGAGAAACCTTTTTCACGCCTACCGTGCGAGTGGACACCAAAGCTGGCTCGCGGTGGGTCTTAAGCGTAGTGATGACCCCGACGTACTCGTCATCCCCAATGATGAGTACCGAAATCAGTGGACAAGGATGTGGCTCAAAATCGCAGCTTCTCACAATCGGCTGGAGACCAAAGTGCGCGGAGTTGGGCGTCTCATTAATATGTGGCGTTGGACCGGTGAGCCGAATCGCTGGATCGGGCAGCAGCTTGGCATTGAGGATTTCGATTTTCCAGGGACGAAGCATCTGCTTGATATAACTCCAAAGCGTCCAGACATTATCCATTGTCATAATCTGCACGGCGGTTACTTTGATTTGCGAGAACTGCCGAGGCTGAGCCATCAAGTCCCGGTCATTCTGAACCTGCATGATGCATGGCTATTGAGTGGTCACTGTGCCTACTCTTTCGCGTGCACTCGGTGGGAAAGTGGGTGCGGGGATTGTCCTGATCTTACGATTTTCCCTGCGGTCAAAAGAGATAGCACAGCTCACAATTGGAAAAGAAAAAAAGATATATTCACAAAGAGTCGGCTCTATGTTGCCACACCTTCACAGTGGCTTATGGAAAGAATCAAGAAATCCATTCTTGTTCCTGCCATTATCGAGGGCAGGGTCATTCCAAACGGCGTTGATCTTTCCGTTTTCCGTCCCGGAGATAGGCGGAGGGCGCGCGCGGAACTCGGGATCTCTCAAGAGGCCAGAATGCTGCTCTTTGCGGCCAATGGCATCAGGCAAAATGTTTTCAAAGACTATAAGACCTTTCGAGCTGCGGTGGCTGAGGTCGCTGAGTCAAATCCTGGGGAGTTGGTCTTTATCGCTTTAGGAGAGGATGCGCCGTTGGAAAAGATCGGGAAGGCGGAAATACGCTTTGTACCTTTTCAAGAGAACCCAAAAGACGTAGCACGGTATTATCAAGCTGCCGATATATACGTCCACGCCGCAAAGGTTGAATCATTCGGTAAGACAGTATTGGAAGCACGCGCATGCGGTATTCCAGCGATCGCAACCGCCGTAGGAGGAATTCCGGAACAGATGAAGAGTCTGCATCTACCCGCGTCGAGTACCGAACACCCCTCATACCCGATGGAAGAAGCGACGGGCATACTGGTGCCAGAAGAAGATATCGGAGCATTGGTATCAGCAATAGAAACACTATTGCGAGACGAGCCGCTGCGAAAACGGCTCGGCGAAAACGCCGTTGGAGACGTGCGCAGACGATTCGATTTGAAGCTGCAAGCCGAAGCGTTTATTTCGTGGTATAAGGAGATTCTCGCCTCCCAAACAGTATTTATGCTTGAAGCTAATGATCGGCACCAGCGTGGATCATGCTTGAATTAATAAGCGAACTTCCGGCGGCCGCTGTCGGCAAATCAGGCTGGCCGTGGACGCAAGGTTCGAGACCGGTAGCACCGAACATGCGGAACGGTAATCCCTGGCCAAAGATCAGCATTGTTACGCCTTCATTCAATCAGGGGCAGTTTTTGGAAGAAACCATCCGGTCAGTTCTTCTTCAGAACTATCCGAATCTCGAGTACATCATCATGGATGGCGGCAGTACTGATGGTAGTTTGGATGTAATAAGAAAGTACGAAAAACATCTTGCCTACTGGCAGAGTGAGAGGGACGACGGCCAGGCCGATGCGATTGCTAGAGGCTTCAATCGAGCAACCGGTAGCATTCTGAGTTGGCTTAACTCGGATGATATTCTACTACCAAGAGCCTTGATGCACATCGGGAAAGCTTTTGCCAGGAATCCAGCTATAGGAGTCGTCTTTGGAAATACCTTAGTCATTAACAGCGATAGTACTGAAGTGAATCGTTATTTCTGGCCGGCGATGCTTTTTAGATATCACTGGTCGTTGGGACAATCTATTGGCCAGGAATCCTGTTTTTGGAGAAGAGAAGTTTATGATCGAGTCGGCGGACTTAACCCGGAAAAGTTTTTTGTTATGGATTACGATTTGTTTTTTAGGATGTGGGAAACTGCCAGGTTCAAAAAAATAAGAAGATTCTTAGGAGGTTATAGAATCCATGAAGAAGCGAAGAACTCTAAATATCGCGACGTGTGGGTAAGAGAGTTGAGCGCCGCAAAAGAGATTTATGGAATTAAGGAATTAGGCTATTTCGGACTTCGCGTTGCGAATAGGATTGATCGCTTTCAAAACAGATTGGAACGTTTTCTGTTCTTTCTAGGATCCTTGAGAGAGCGTGATTGACAATATCAGAAGCCTAGTCAAATCGACTCTAAAGCGCACTTTCTTGTACGACCTCCTGAGAAAGTTCAGGATGTGGAATGAAGCTAGAAGGCCTCCGGAGAGTGAAGCGTCGGACACCTGGGGCCTCGGACCTTCATCGACCGAAGAGGTTAAGCAAAGCACGGTTCGGGAGTACGGAGAAAGGTTTAACGTGGCCGCATTCATCGAAACAGGAACGTATGAAGGTGAGATGGTTGACGCTGTAAAAACCTCCTTCAGTAGAATCTATTCAGTCGAGCTGGACTCAGCCCTTTTCGAAAGGGCAGAAAGCAGGTTCACCCTCTATGAGCACATAACGATACTCCGCGGCGACAGCGGCGACATCTTGCCTCAGCTTCTACGCGATCTTCGCGTCCCCAGCCTGTTCTGGCTCGATGCACACTATTCGCACGGCATCACGGCACGAGGAGAACTTGAGACGCCGATAATGAGGGAGCTTGAATCCATACTTCACCACGATGTATCCGGACACGTGATTTTGATCGATGATGTTCGGTGCTTCACCGGCGAGCACGATTATCCAACCGTCGAGGAAGTCCAACAGTTCGTTTTTAGCACACGGCCGGAGCTGAAGTTCAGCGTCGCAGATGACATTATCCGAATACACCCCTAGCTGTCTGCTAAGAGCAAAGAGCCAAGTGCAAAGAGCAAAGGGCAAAGAGCTAGGTGCCCTTTGGCCTTTGCTCCCTGCTCTAGCTAACTATGTGCGGAATAAGCGGCTGGTGTCTTAAGCTTTTCGATGGTCATTGTTGGAAGGTAAACTGACAATGGGGTTGTTCGGGTCAGTCAAACGCCACGTCAAGAAGGGTATCAACAAAGCACTCGAGAATGCGATGGGCGTTCGCCTCTACAGTGTCCGTGCCCACGCGCGCGAGGACTGGTACGACATCAGGAAAAGTGGTTGTCGCATCGAGAGTATTTTCGATGTGGGCGCCAATATTGGTCAGTCGGCTAACAAGTTCCGAGAAGCTTTTCCGCTTGCAAACATCTACTGTTTCGAACCCGTTCTGGGTAATTTTCAGGAGTTGCACAAGAGTGCAAAAGGCGACTCCTATGTTCAGTGCTTTCACATGGCCCTGGGCAGTGCGCCTGGCACCGGCAAGATCTATCTAACCGATCATTCGACGACCAGTTCCCTTATTGAGCCTGAGAATTCTCTCGGTTTTGAGGAAGTGCAGATAGACACAATTGATTCCTTTTGCGCTGTGCGCGGGATTGAACGGATCGATCTCCTCAAGGTGGACGCAGAGGGATTCGACCTTGAGGTGCTCAAGGGAGCCGCCTCACTGCTGTCTTCGGCGAGCGTTGCGTTCGTGCTGGCTGAGGTGGGATTCCATCCTGGCGATACTCGTCACGTTCTGTTCGATTTTGTACGCGAGTTTCTGATGGCGAATGGTTTCCACGTCTACGGCTTCTATGATCAGAATCTCGAGTGGTCAGGTGAGAGTCGCCTTCGGTTTGCAAACGTCTGCTTTGCGAATGAAACGGCTTTCCGCAACTAGAAGTCAATGCATGGCCGCGTTACCCTTAGCTCACTCCACGAAAGACGATGTTGGCACAAGGTAAAGGAATTCATCATAGCTACTCGGCAGGCGGGATCCGTTTTGCCAGCAGAAAATGCGCTTGCGACAGTGAAAAGAGATAGTCCATGTGCGGCATTAGCGGTTGGCTTCTTAGACCAGGGACTGCGCGCGACGATAGCCACTTAGTCGCCATGGCCGACGCCATCGAGCATCGCGGACCCGATGATCGAGGCTACTACTTCGATCGCGAGCGCGGTGTCGCCTTCGGACACAATCGGCTGAGCATCATTGACCTCTCTCCAGCCGGGCACCAACCGATGGCAAGCGAGGACGGGCTCTTCGTTCTTAGCTACAATGGCGAGCTTTACAACTTCCTCGACTTGAGACGGGAGCTTGAAGGGCTGGGGCATCAGTTTCACTCGCGCACTGATAGCGAAGTCGTGCTGCACGGTTTCATTCAATGGGGACCGGCGTGCCTGGATCGCTTCAACGGAATGTTTGCGTTTGCGATCTGGTCGGCCGGCGAGAGTAAGCTCTTTCTCGCGCGCGACCCGTTAGGCATGAAGCCGCTGTACTACGCGGCATTGCCGAGTGATCAAGGCTTCGTCTTCGCCTCCGAGATCAAAGCGTTTCTGGCGCTGCCCGATTTCAAGGTTCACATCAATCGCGATGCACTCGACCAGTTCCTGGAGTTCGGCTACACCTTTGACGATCATGCAACGTCGCTTGAAGGCGTCTTCAAGCTTCCACCCGGTCACTCGATGGAAGTGGTCGAGGGCGCCGCTTTTCAGCCCAAGGCTTTCTTCACGCCGCCTGCGCCCGATGCGAGCGAGATGGGTGCCCGCGAACAGGAGCTTTATGAAACGCTTTCGAAAGTAGTCGCCCAGCACCTCATCGCCGATGTGCCGGTTGGCTTGCTGCTCTCGGGCGGGCTCGACTCCAGCATACTCGCCGCGCTCGCAGCCCGTCACACGCGCATAACAACGATCAGCATGGGCTTTGCTCAATCCGCGATCGACGAGCGCCCGCGCGCGCGCGCGGTCGCTAATCACATTGGGTCCGATCATCGAGAGATCACAATTCATCCGCACGAGATCAGCGAAGACCTTGAAGAGATCGCCTGGTACTTCGACGATCTGTTCGCCGACTGGGGAACGGTTTCAACGCGATTGATGTACAAGAAGTGCCGCGAGCTTGGAATCAAGGTGGTGCTGGTGGGCGAAGGATCGGATGAACTGTTCGGAGGCTACCCGATCTTCGACGCTGCAATGAGCGCTCGGGGACCGATGACGTGGAAGCTGTTCCAGCTCTACCGGCGTTACGCGGGCCGGCGCTACGGCAGTCACTTCGCGAAGTTCGCGGCAATTATGAGGCGACACCTCGGCGAGTCGAACGGCGATCTGTTCAACGCGGTGCGGCTGTTCGAATCTCGAAATCAACTGCCTAACAACTACGTGATGAAAGTGGACAAGGCGAGCATGTCGGTGAGCGTGGAGGCTCGCGCGCCGTTCCTCGACCGGCGAGTGGCCGAGCTGGCTTATCGCACACCGGCGCATTGCCTGTTGAAGGATGGCGCCAACAAATACTTATTGCGTTCGATGGCCGAGCGGTTCGAGTTGCTGCCTATTGAGACAACGCGGCGCGAGAAGTTCGGGGCGTCGATCGCGGCATCGTGGATGGACGAGTCTGAAAAGTTTCGCGACTATGCTCGACAAGTGATCCTGGATCGCAACGGCTGGGTCGATGAGCTCGGGCTGCGTGCTGCGATGACCGATTACTTCAACGGCAAGCGGCAGGGGTACTCATTCCCGCGCGCGATCAGCATCTTCAGCAACCTTGCATGGAGGCTACTGCTTTTGAATCTTTGGTCCAGAAGGTACGTAGGAGTATGACAACGGAAGAAGGGCGAGGAGAGACAGACGACCGAACGACCGGGGACCGGGGACCGCGGACCGACCGACCCACCGCCGTCTTCGGTCGTCCGTCTTCGGTCGCATTGGTCGGCATTCTGTTGCCGTTCGTCGTAGCGATTGCTCTCTGCGCTTTTGCCTCGATCTGGCCGCTGCGACTCGACGCGCGAGCTCTTCAGGACTTGAGCAAAGTTGAGAGCCTGGGCCTCCCTCAATCGTCTGGCGAGTTCATCTTCCTGTCGCGCGACAACAGCGTCGAGAGCGCGCGCACGGCGACGTTTGGTCTGCGGCAGCTTGCGTTCCCCAATGGCACGGTGTTCTGGGCGGCGTTGAAGGCACAGTGTATCGGACCCTGGTTGGGAGGGTTCGCCGCAATCGACCAGGCTGGTAACGCCTTTCTAATCTCGGGCGGCGCGGACGGAGAGTGGCAGTGGGCGCCGGCACACGAGCTAGCGAACGAAGCGCGCTCGCGAAGCGCCACGAGTTTCGTGGTCTACGACTCATATCAAACGCGAGCGCTCTTTGAACAGCGATGGCCGTTCTTGAAAGCGAGCAGCAAGGTCGCCGTGCTTACTGATGGCCTGGTGATGCGTCGAATTCCGTTTGATCGCGACGCGATTCCGCTGGCGCCGGGCGAGGCGAGGGCGATGCTCGCCGACGCAGGCTTCACTATGATAGGGACGCGGTATCGATTTTATTTTCCAAAGATGTTGTCGGCGTTGCGGCCGCTTGAACGCTTCGCCGAGCGGATGCCGCTCGGAGCGCAGTATTGCGTTCTTGCTCGCAAACCAGCGAATCTCTAATGCGGACTCACAATGATGCTATGAATACCAACAAGCCTTGCTTGACCGTAGTCATCCCTGCATTGAATGAAGAAGAAGCCATCGGCGGCACGATCTCCAGATGCCTCGCCGCAAGCGCGGAGATATGCGAGGCGGGCGGCATCAGCGAGGTCGAGATCATTGTGGTCAGCGACGGCTCGACCGATCGCACTGTCGAGATCGCGCACGACCTCGCCGATCGCAACCCGCAGGTCAAACTTATCGTGTTCGACCACAACCGAGGTTACGGCGCGGCGATCAAGGAAGGCTTCAACAGCGGCAAAGGTGATCTGCTCGCGTTCGTCGACGCGGACGGAACCTGCGATCCGCGCTTCTTTGGCGAACTATGCTCGGCGATGCGAGGCGAAGAGGCCGACATTGCGTTAGGTTCGCGGATGGGGCCAGGCAGTCACATGCCACGAGTGCGTCGCCTGGGCAATAGAATCTTCGCTCTGGTGCTTGGCTTTCTGAGCGGTGAAGCAGTCACCGATACGGCGAGCGGGATGCGAGTCATTCGCCGCCAAGCGCTCGCCAAGCTGTACCCGCTGCCTGACGGACTGCACTTCACTCCGGCCATGAGCGCGCGTGCCGTCATGCAAAGGCTGAGAATCATCGAACTCCCGATGGCTTATTCCGAACGCGTCGGCGTGAGCAAGCTGCGCGCGGTGACGGACGGGCTTCGGTTCCTTCGCGCGATTGTCGACGCAGTGTTGTTCTATCGTCCAGCCCGAGTGTTCACGCTGTGTTTCAGCCTTTGCGCGCTTGGCGTTTTGCTGCTGGCGATTTCGCCTGCCGAGTTCTATTTGCGAAATCACTACTTCGAAGAATGGATGATCTATCGTTTCGTTGTTGGTCTGCTTTTGGGCGCGATAGGGTTCACGCTCTTGTGCGCGGCGGTGATCGCTGACGAGCTTTTCGAATTGACCAACAAACGGCGCCGTTGGAATAGCTTCGGCAGCCAGCTTCTATATCAGGTCTTCTCGAAGGCCTCGCTGCTCACAATCAGCGCGCTGTCGGTTCTGGTTTCGGTGGTGCTTGTGTGGCCCGGCGTCGTCGAGTACTTCACGACGCGGCACGTGACGCTGCACTGGTCACGCGTGATCGTAGCGGCGTTTGGATTCTTGATAGCTACGGAGTGCGTGGTCACCGCGAGTCTTCTGCGAATCGTCGGGTTGTGGAAGGACTTCCTGGCGTCCTCCCAGAAGTCGATCGAGGTGGCGGCAGAGCACAAGGTAGAGGCCGCCACGCCATTGGAAGAAGCGAGGCATAGTTAGGATGATGGAAGGTGTGGTCTCCACGATCATCCCGGTCCATAACCGCGCTGGGATGCTGCGCGAGGCTGTCGCCAGCGTACTTTCGCAAACCTATCGCCCGATCGAGATCATTGTCGTCGACGACGGCTCGACCGATGACACAGCGAGAGTCGCCGACCAGCTTGTGCGGACGCATCCACAAGAGGTTCACGTGATTCATCAGTCGAACACCGGGCCTGGGCTTGCGCGAGAAGCGGGACGCCAGGCGGCGCGCGGCGAGTTCATTCAGTACCTGGACAGCGACGACTTGCTGTTGCCCGAAAAGTTCGAGAAGCAAGTGGCGGGGCTCAATGCCAATTCCCAGTGCGGAGTTTCTTATGGCAAGACGAGATTGGGCAGAAAGGGCGAAGCCTCCAATACCGTCGCGTGGAAGCGCACCGGCGAACGGACCGAGACCATGTTTCCGTCCTTTCTCGAATCTCGCTGGTGGGGCACCTCGACGCCTCTGTACCGGAGGCGAGTGACGGATCAGGCCGGATCGTGGTTAGACCTGCGCAACGAAGAGGACTGGGAATACGATTGCCGGATCGCCACTCAGGCCATCCTCTTGAATTACGTGGCCGAGTTTGTTTCCGAAGAGAGGGACCACGACGAACACAGATTGAGCAGAGGAGGCACGCGCGACAACCGAAAGTTGAAGGATCGCGCGGCGGCGCACGCGCTCATTCTGACGCATGCAAGAGAAGCGGGAATAGGGGCGGGGGCTGCGGAGATGCAGCACTTCGCGCGAGAGCTTTTCCTGCTGTCGCGCCAGTGCGGGGCTGCCGGCCTCGATGAAGAATCCAAGGAGCTGTTTGCCCTCGCCAGAAAAGCCTCGGGAGAGGCGCGCGGTCGAGGATGGGATTTCGAATTGTATTCGTTCTTCGCCAATGTTGTTGGATGGAACAGAGCGGGGAAGCTGGCGTGTTTATCGGACAGATACCGGCGAGCGTAGTCGATGATCGATGTTTCAATCATTATCCCCACGTACAATAGGTGCGGTCTGCTACCCCAGGCCTTAGAGTCTTGTCGTCAGCAAACGAGAAGCAACTCTCTGAAACTCCAAATCGTCGTCGTGGACGATTGTTCGACTGACGGAACGCGCGAGCTCTTGCGGGAGTATCAAGAAGACGTTGAGGCGGTCTTCCTTACTCAGAACGCTGCACAGTCGAATGCGCGTAATGCCGGGCTTAAGGCGGTCAGCGGCAAGTATGTGAAATTTCTCGACTCTGATGATGTTCTTGTAGAGGGCTCGCTATCTCGAGAGGTTTCTTTAGCGGAGAATGACAACGCGGACATAGTGGTTTCGGGTTGGGGAGCGGCAAGAATAGACCGCGCGGGTCAAACCGTGCCTGGTACAGAGAAGCGGTGGCCGGCCCCTAATATGGAGCCTCTGCCCGATACGGTGATATGGGGTCGCGCGGCGCCGACCTCTTCCGCGCTGTACAGGAGAAGCTACATCGCGGATTTGGAGTGGGACCCGGACCTGTCGAAGCTCGACGACTGGGATTTCTTTTGCCGGGCCGCTCTGCGCATGGGGAAGATTGTGGCCCTGGATGAAGTCACCTACTGGATGCGCGAACACGAGGGAGCTCGAATTACGAACTCATCATCGCTGCTAAAGAACGCGCTCGAGCATCACCGGATCCTCCACAAGATGGAGGAGACGCTGAGGGAACGTGGCGAGCTTACGGCGCCGCGTGCGCATTGGATGGCCAGGTACTACTACAAGGAGCTGCGAGTGCTGAGCCTCCATGACAGACCGTCATTTGAAAGAGCGGTTGAGCACATACTGATGCTTGACCCGACCTTCATTGCCGGAGATGCGGAGCGAACAAAATACATGCGGCTGTTGAGTAGAGCGCTGGGGTTTAGAAGAGCGAATCTCTTCCACTCATTCGTCAAACGTAGAATCAAGCGAGTTTGAATGCGAGGTCGTAGCGAGTGACTGAGCAGATTGAGGTTTCCGTAGTGATGAGCGTCTACAACGGCGCGGATCATCTGCGTGAAAGCGTAGATAGCATTCTGTCCCAGGAAGGGGTATCGCTTGAGTTGATAATCGTGGACGACGGCTCGACGGATGAATCAGACCGAATCTCGGGAGAATATGCGGATCGAGATTCGCGAGTCAGAGTCGTTGATCAAGAGAACCAGGGGTTGACGCGCGCATTGATAAATGGGTGCGCGGCAGCGCGCGGAAAGTACATCGCCCGGCAAGACGCTGGTGACGTGTCTATGCCCGGAAGATTGAGAAAACAGCTCACATGTATCAAGGAGAGGCCGGATGCTTCATTGGTCTCCTGTGGGACAAGATTTGTCGGGCCGCAAGATGAATACCTTTACGATGTGACTCGGAATCCGTGCGACGCAACCGAACGGCTGCTAACGCTGGACCCGGCTGTCATCGAGGGACCATCAAGTCACCCAAGTACTATGTTTCCCAGGGCCGCTTACGAAGCGGTAGGAGGATATCGTTCGGCATTTTACTTCGGTCAAGATCTTGATCTGTGGATTCGGCTTGCCGAGCAGGGAGAGCATATTGTTTTGCCGGAGGTGTTATATCAAGCGGCCGTCACTGTGCAGTCGATAAGCGGACTCTACAGAAGGGAGCAGGTTGAAATAGCGAAGCTCATTCTCGCGAGCGCCGGACTACGCCGAAGGAGTATCAACGACGTCGGCATCTTGAACCAGGTGAAGCTAATGAAACCGTCGACTAAACGTCAGCAAGACAGACTTCAAAGGGCCAAGGCCCTCTATTTCATCGGGAGCTGTTTGAGGAAGCGCCGTAACCCGGTGGCTGCACATTATTTTCAGCAAGCGCTCAGATCAAATCCCTTCCACGTTAAGTCAGCGCTTCGGTTGCTACTCGGTTAATCTGCGAAAGCCATGAACCTGCTAACGGAGAAAGCCAGCAACGTTATCGTTCGTACAAGGCGTAAATGATCCAACTGCATGCTTGCTCCACCGCGACGCCGACCGGCGGAGCTTCGAAGCACATCGGCGGCGATTCGGTGCGACGCGCGACTAACCATCAAGCGTTGCGAGTCCCTTTATTCGAGGGCATTTTGCGAACGATGACCGGGCCGGCGCGAAATAGAAGACGGGAAGCGACGCCACCCCGGGGGTTCAAGATCTCATAGCCTCGTCGCTCAAAAAACAGTATCGCCTCGTGTGAGTCGATCGAAGCGCAGGCATCTGAGTCGGACATCCAAAAGTGCTCGTAGTTCGGGCGAATTCTGGCGAATCGCAGAGGCCCGGCTCCCGCTTGTGTCAGGCGCCTCCACACTCTCCAAGGGAGGCTCGCGACGCCACGGAAAACCACCGAGTTCCGGATAGGGATAGACATTTTGACCACTCGCTGCTTCCACGCGAGTTCGCGATAGGAACGAACCGGAATGCCGTCCGCAACCCACGGCCGACAATGCCAGGCTGGTGCGAGGTAGGCCACGCCGCCGGGCGCGAGGACGCGATCGATTTCTTCAAACGCCCGATCGGTCGATGGAATGTGCTCCAGTGTCTGAACCGAGAAGACAAACCGGCACGACGCCGACGCGAGAGGAATCAAATCCGCAGTCGCGCAGAGTCCAACATGCCCGGCGAGATTCCGGCGCAGGGCCGATAATGAAAGGTCGAGCGCCACGTAGTCGCGTGCGATATTCCTGAACGCTCCCCGACCGGAGCCGATTTCCAGTACGGGACCGTTGCCTGCGGCTGAGGCGAGGGCTGAGGAAAAAAGCGATTCAGGGCCGGTGTTCGGAAGGTATTCTTCATCGTTTTGATAGAAAGCAACGCGAGTGTCGCCAAGCGGCGTCTCCGAGGCGAGCTGCGCTCGCACCTCTTCGTCCTCGAGAAGGATCGGAAAGCTGGCGACGACGGGAAATCTAGAAGCACAGCGCGAGCAAGACAGGCTATCGTCGAGGGCCGTCTCTACCCGCCGCGAAAGGCACTTCGGGCAAATGATTGGAAGCCTGTGATTCATCCGATGTTCACTCTCGAACGAAATGATCTTTATGAGACGTCGCTTTTCATTCTAACACTGTGTCACAGGCGCGGATGACGCCTCAGATACCGGATTCGCTTCATGCAGACAGTGCGGCTTCGATGAAACCACGCCTCGCGATCGTCGCCTCGCACGTGATTCAGTACCAGGCTCCTCTGTTCCAGCGCCTAGAGGCAAGCGGTGAGGTTGATCTGACGGTTTTTTACTGCGACTCAGCCGGTAGTGAGATCTACCAAGATCGGGATATGAAAACGACTCTAGCATGGGACATTCCGTTGCTATCCGGCTACCATTACGAGACGCTCCGCAACTACTCACCACTCGGATCGCTCAACGGTTGGGGCTTGGTCAATTTTGATCTTCCCCGTCGGCTGGTTAAGGGGGATTTCGACGCCGTCGTGTTCATGGGATGGGGAGTTGTGAGCTATTGGCTCGGGTTCGCGCTATGTCTTTTTCGCCGGATCCCCTTTTTCCTTTACGGCGACAGTAGCGAAATCCCGCGCAGTCACTCTATCCGCCAGCGGGTTCGTGATCGAGTGCTCCGAGCCCTGTTCGCGAGGACAGCCGGGTTTCTAGTCTCGGGACGTTACAACGCCGACTATTATCAGCATTATGGGGGAGACGAGACCCGGTTCTTCTTCGTCCCCTGGGCGGTCGACAATGATCGCTTCGAGCGGCAAAGTCGCCTCAACGAAGCTGAGCGGATCGAATGCCGCGAATCTTATGAGATCACACCTGAGGCAATCGTCATCCTTTTTTCGGGAAAGCTTCTACCAAGAAAAGGGCCGATGGATCTGCTCGAGGCTTTCGCCCGCATGCCGAATCGGGAGCGCGCCGTCCTGATGTTTGTCGGCGACGGAGTCGAGCGGGAGCGCCTCGAGAGGTCCCGCGATACCCACTCGTTGACAAACGTTCGGATCACCGGGTTCCTCAATCAATCGATTCTCCCGAAGATCTATGGCATGAGTGATGTGTTCGTTCTACCTTCGTACTTCGATCCGCGCGCGACCGTCGTGAACGAAGCAATGGCGGCAGGCCTCGCCTGCGTCGTGTCAGATCGGATTGGTCCCAGCGGAGATATCGTCCGAGACGGTGAGAACGGTTTCGTGATCCCGGCCGGAGACATTGACACGCTGTCGTCGCGCCTAAACCAGCTTGTGGCGGAGCCGTCGCTTGCGCGGAGGATGGGAGAATGCTCGCGCGCGATCATCGGACGTTGGAGCTACCGAGAGGACGTCGAGGGGATGGTTGCGGCTGCTCGTTTTGCGAGATCGCTCAATGAGAAAAGGAGCGCACGAGAGTGAGATCTGCGCCTCCTTCGATTTCGATTGTGGTACCGACTTACCGGCGAGAGAAAGTCTTATTGGATACGATCGACTATCTTGTGAGGCTCGACCCGGGCGCGGTCGAGGTACTTGTCGTTGATCAGACGGAGGAGCACTCATCCGAGACCGCTGTTGCGCTGAGCGAGCTAGCGAGTACAGGAATGATTCGGTGGGTGCGTCTCTCGCAGCCTTCGATACCGCACGCGATGAACGTCGGCTTGATTGAAGCGAAACAGGACGTGGTCCTATTCCTGGATGATGACGTGATTCCGAGCGCCAACCTGATCGGGGCGCACGCACGAGCTCACCAGAATGGTTGGAACATTGTAGCGGGACAGGTCCTGCAACCAGGGGAAGAACCGGATCTAGAGTCGGGCACCTCGAATACGTTTCGGTTTTGCTCTTGTACCTCTAGATTAATCACGGAAGTGATGGGTGGGAACTTCTCAACAAAACGAAAGTTGGCGCTAAAGGTCGGAGGGTTTGATGAGAATTTCGTGCATGCAGCCTATCGCTTTGAAGCTGATTTCGCGGCGCGTGCCCTCGCGGCCGGCGAGAGGATTTACTTTGAGCCCGAGGCGAGCATTCGCCACCTGAAAGCAACCATGGGTGGAACTCGTTCGTACGGCAATTACCTTACCACTATCAAGCCAAGCCACGCGGTCGGCGACTACTATTACTTGCTTCGCGCGAAACAAGTCCATCGCCGCGTACTGAAGATGCTTTGGCGGCCCTTGCGAGCAGTTAGAACCAAACATCACCTCAGACATCCTTGGTGGATCCCAGGAACGCTAATCGCCGAACTCTGGGGCTTCTTATGGGCGGTCGCTCTAGCGGCCAGAGGTCCGCGTCTGATCGGGACGGATGACCGACGACGGAGGACCGTAGACCGATGACCGTCGCCCACATCGTCAGTCGTCGGTCCTATTCATTAAATGACTGATCTGGAAGTTTATTCCATTCTTGTCATCGTCCTTGCGTTGTGTGTCGCGAACTGGCGGGCGGGCGTTTCCATCTGTTTATTGGTGGGCTTCCTTCAGGACCCGTTGCGGAAGCTGATGCCGGGCGAGCCTGTCTATTTCACGGCGCTGGTTGGCGCGCCGTTGCTGGCAACGTTGATCGGCGCGCACCTGCGCAACGTTCGCATCAGTTTTCGCCCCGTCCATTCGTGGAGTAGTGTCCTGCGCACGCCGCTGAATCTGTTCATACTTCTCGTCGGGATTCAGAGCGTCGCTGCCGTCATCAAAACCGGAAACCCAACCATCGGCGCAATCGGTGCGCTGTCGTATCTGGCGCCGCTCCCCGCCATTTTGCTGGGATATCAATTCAGCAGAAGCGAGCGGGACATCGTCAAGCTCATCAAGTTTTATTTGGTGGCCGGCATCGTGATGCTATCCGGAATATACCTATCGTATGTGGGCTATGACTGGACCGCACTCAAGGCTGTCGGCGAAGGGTTGTTCATCTACTCTGTCGAAAAAGGGCGGCTGGATCTCTATTCTGGTTTTCTTCGCAGTCCGGAGATCGCGGCGTGGCACGCGGCCACGTGCGTATGCCTGCTCATAATTTTGTCTCTTTCGATTCGACGCAACCGAATACTCAAATGGAGCTCGGGTGGTTTGGTGGTGTTTCTAATGGGCGCTCTTTTGTTGACGGGACGGCGCAAGTTTATTGTGGAAATTGTGGTGTTCGCTTCCATCTATGCGCTCTTGCTGATCTGGTTCCGAAGGTCGGCGTTCAAATCTGCGCTCGTATCCAGCTCAGCCCTTCTTCTTGCGGCTGGCCTGGTAATGGGATCGGTTAGCTACATGTACATCGCCTCCGATGTCGCCACAACTGAGTTTCTCCCGTATTACGAGCGCGGCGCGAGCGTGCGAACCGACGTGTCAAAGCGGGTGTCAGTGATGACCCTAGATTCCTTCCAATATGTGATAGCGCAAAACGGGATTCTGGGCTCGGGGGCGGGAACGGGTAGTCAAGGCGCTCAGCATTTCGGCGGCGGGGCCAACATTGTGGGCGGAGCGGCAGAGGGCGGGCTCGCGAAGGTGTTGGCCGAGCTTGGCATTCCGGGGCTGATCTTGCTGCTGTGGCTGGTAATAAGTCTGGCCCGTTACATGTGGTCGATCATTCTGTACATAACGTTCGTGAGAGAGGTGGACCCCGCGTTGTCGAAGCTGATCTTTGGATTGGTGGCGTTCCTGATGACTAATGGGTTCGTGTACACCACCGCCCACCAGGTGTTCGGAGACCCGTTTGTGCTGATCGTCCTGGGATTCTTCCTTGGGTTCGTGATGGCAATGCCGAAGATGCTGATGCGAAAGACCGACGACCGAAGACGGACGACGGGAGAGATCGACCTGCGGCAGACGGTCCTCCGTCGCCCGTCTCCGGTCCCCGGTCTCCGGTCGTCCGTCGTCGGTCCCCCGTCATCCCATAAGCAATGAAAGTCGCGGTTGTTTCGCCTCACCCAATTCAATACCACACACCGTGGTTTCAGAAGCTCGCGGCTCAGGAGCACGTTGACCTGAAAGTTTACTACGCGCTTTTGCCCGACCAGCGGCAACAGGGTGTCGGGTTTGGCGAAGCTTTCGCCTGGGACATTCCGCTGCTTGAAGGCTATGACTGGGAGCTGATTCCCAACAAAAGAAGATCGCCGAGCCTGCGAGGCTTTTTTCGAAGCAGCACCCCGGCTATCTATTCACTGCTTGCCCGGGCAAAGCCCGATGTCGTGATCATCACCGGATGGCAGGCGCTGCCATTGCTGCAAGCGCTATGGGCGGCGATCAGGCTCGGAATCCCGCGCATAGTCCGAGGAGAATCCAACGGCTTGCGACCGAGGCCCTCGCCGGTTCGAGCTTTACATCGGCTGCTGCTCTCGCGGTTCGATGCGTTCCTGGCAATCGGCAAGCTGAATCGCGAGTTCTATCTTCAGTACGGCATCCCGGACGAACGTGTTTTCTCCTGTCCGTACTTTGTGGACAACGATCGCTTCGCGGCCCAGCTCGTTGGGGATGCCGTCGAACGCGACTCCTTGCGCGCCGGATGGAACATCGACGACGGGCGACCGGCGACCGAAGACCGGCCTCGGGTCTGTTTTCTTTTTGCGGGAAAGCTGGAGCCGAAGAAACGAATAATGGATCTGCTGCGAGCGATGGACGTGGCTCGGCGGAAGTGTCCTTCGATTCACCTGCTGGTGGCCGGCGCCGGCGAGCTGATGGATGAGGCTCGACAGTTTGCGGAGAGTCGCAGCCTACCGGTCACTTTCGCGGGCTTCTTGAATCAGTCACAGATCACTCGCGCTTATGCAGCCGCCGATTGTCTGGTGTTGCCTTCGGATCACGGTGAGACGTGGGGTCTGGTGGTGAACGAGGCGATGGCTTGTGGTCTCCCCGCAATCGTGAGCGACCAAGCCGGTTGTGGTCCCGATCTGGTTGAAGAAGGCGTCACCGGTGGCGTCTTCCCGTGTGGAGACATCAACGCACTTGCGCTAAAGATTCAAGCGTTCGCTTCGGATCCTGAACAGCTTGCTCGCATGGGGGAGCAAGCCAGGCAACGAATCAATAACTACTCTGTTGAACGGGCGGTTCAGGGCACAATGCGGGCGCTCGAGTTCGTGACAAGCGCCGGGCGACGGACGACAGACGACGGGCGAGAGACGACGGGGGACGGGCGACGGACGACAGACGACGGGCGACGGGTGACGGGCGACGGGCGATTGACGACAGACGACGGACGACGGACGACGGAGGACGGAGGACGGACGACGGTCCACCGTCATCTGTCCCCGGTCTCCGGTCGCCCCTCGGTCCACCGTCATCTGTCCCCGGTCTCCGGTCGGTCCTCGGTCGTCGGTCCTCGGTCCTCCCTGCGCGTTCTCCACGTGATTCCCTCCATGTCTTCGAGAGACGGCGGGCCAAGCTTTGCCATGCCGTTGATCGCTCGAGGGCTTCAGCGCGCGGGAGTCGTGGTTGATGTGGCGACTACGGTAGGAGACCAGGAAGCCGCGACGCTTGGCGCCGATCTCGACGGACCCGTGAGGAGCGAGGGAGTGAGCTACTTCAACTTTCGCCGGCAGTCTGAGTTCTACAAGGTTTCGTTTCCGTTATCGAAATGGCTTTCCGCCCACGTTCGGGACTACGACCTCGTTCACATACACGCCCTGTTCTCGTATTCGAGCTATGCCGCTGCAACTCTGGCAGCTAAGAACGGGGTGCCTTACATCGTCAGACCGCTTGGCGTGTTGAATCGCTGGGGCATGCAGAACCGCCGAAGGTTGCTGAAGCGGCTTTCGTTCCGCTTTATCGAACAGCGCATAATACGCAACGCCGCGGCAATCCACTACACCAGCCAGCAGGAGAAGCTCGAAGCCGAGGAAGCGGGCGTTAGAAATCAATCAGTGGTGATTCCTCTCGCGGTTGACCTGTCAGGGTTTCGTGAGTTGGGGGGGCCTGAAAGATTCTATGAGAAGTTCCCTCGCGCGCGCGGCAACGACATCATCTTGTTCCTGTCGCGGCTCGACCCAAAGAAGGGGTTGGATCTATTGCTGCGCGCATTCGCGACGGACAACCGAAGACGGACGACCGGAGACGGACGGCGGACTTTGCTTGTGATAGCGGGGGAGGGCGACGCGCAGTTTGTAGAGGGCTTGCGTAGACTGGCGGAGGAACTGCGGATCGCCGACGCGATTCTGTGGACCGGGTTTCTTGACGGCGAGGATAAGTTGTCCGCGATGGCCGCAGCATCGTTGTTTGTTCTGCCTTCTTACTCGGAGAACTTCGGCATCGCGCTTGTCGAAGCAATGGCCGCGGGGCTGCCGTGTGTGATGTCGGATCAGGTGGGGATAGCGGTTGACGCAAAGGAATACGACGCGGGGTTGGTGGCGCCATGCGAGGCCGGGCTGGTGGCTTCTGCGATGCGGCGCCTGATCGACGATCCCGAGCTGCGCGGTCGTCTCGGCGCCAACGCGCGCCGCCTTGCCGATGATCGCTTCTCGGTGGAGGCAATGACCGATTCGCTGGTAAAGCTTTACGATCGGGTTCTGTCTCGGGCGACGGGAGACCGGAGACCGGAGACGGGAGACCGGGGCAAGATGACCGTAGACCGGGGACAGACGACGGCCGACCGGGGACCCGAGAGCGCCCGTCGTCCGTCGTCCGTCGTCCGTCAGATCAACCAGCATGTCTAAGATCAAAAGAAAGGCGCTGATCTTCGGAGTATCCGGTCAAGACGGCTCCTACCTCGCTCAGTTGCTTTTGGGAAAAGGCTATGAGGTCTTTGGGGCGTCGCGAGATGCGCAAGTTGCGTCCTTCGCCAACCTCTCGAGGTTGGATATTCGGGATCGTGTCGCCCTCGAATCCGTTTCGCTGACCGACTTTCGCAGCGTGTTACAGGCGCTGATGAAGATCCAACCCGACGAGGTCTACAATCTGGCGGGACAAACCTCGGTAGGTCTCTCATTCCAACAGCCAGTAGAGACTCTCGAGAGCATCGCGCAAGGAACGTTGAACCTGCTCGAGGCGATTCGATTCACCGGCCTGGTCATCAGGCTATACAACGCGGGGTCGAGCGAGTGCTTTGGCGATACCGATCTCCCTGCCGATGAGAACACGCCTTTTCGCCCGCGCAGCCCTTACGCCGTGGCGAAGGCGGCCGCGTTCTGGGAAGTGGCCAACTATCGAGAGGCCTACGGTCTGTATGCTTGCTCGGGAATGCTGTTCAATCACGAGTCGCCCTTGAGGCCCGAGCGATTCGTCACCAAGAAGATCGTCGCCGCCGCTTGCCGGATCGCCGCCGGAAGCCAGGAGAAGCTTCATCTGGGTAACATCTCGATTCAACGCGACTGGGGATGGGCGCCGCAATATGTGGAAGCCATGTGGCTGATGCTCCAGGAAGACAAACCGGAGGATTATGTGATAGCGACCGGCGAGTCGCACAGCCTCGAAGAGTTTGTTGAGACGGCCTTTTCGTGTCTGGGACTCGACTGGAAAAAATACGTGGTCCTGGATCCGGCGCTATTGCGGCCGGCGGACATAACCGTTGGGAGAGCGAACCCAACCAGGGCCCGAGAACGCCTCGGTTGGCTGGCGCAGAACAAGATGCGAGACGTTGTGCGTCTGATGGTCGAAGCCGAGCAGGAAGAGAGGTAAGAGGTCAGAGGAAGGACGGATGACCGACGACGGAGGACGGGTGACCGTCGCCTGTCGTCCGTCGTCGGTCATCCGTCCAACAGCGTATGCTTGATCAAATCACGCCCGTCATCTTGACCTACAACGAAGCTCCGAACATCGGGCGCACGCTCGAGCAGCTTCAGTGGGCGCGAGACATAGTGGTAGTTGACAGCTTCAGCGATGATGAAACCCTTGCAGTCGCCGGCCGAACTTCGCAGACAAGGGTGGTTCAGCGAGAGTTCGATTGTCACGAGAGCCAGTGGAACTTTGCCTTGAACGAAACCGGCATAGCTTCAGAGTGGGTGCTGGCGCTGGATGCTGATTTCGTTCTAACACCCGAGCTAGTCGAGGAGCTGAGTAAGCTAACACCCGGAGGGGAAACGGCGGGCTATCGAGCGCGCTTTGTTTATTGCGTCAGCGGCAGGCCGTTGCGCGGATCGGCTTATCCGCCGGTGACGGTGCTGTTTCGCCGCGACGGAGCTTCGTACCTGCAGGATGGGCATACGCAGCGCGTGCTGGTCCAGGGAGAGGTGGTGGATTTGCGCGCGCCGATCTTGCACGACGATCGAAAGAGCTTCGATCGCTGGCTTCGTTCGCAAGCTCGATATATGAAGCTCGAGGCGGCCAAGCTCGGCCAGTCCGCATGGGGAGATCTGGAATGGGCGGATCGGTTGAGAAAGACGCGGATCCTCGCACCGTTCGCCGTCTTGTTTTACTGCTTGTTCATAAAGGGAGCGATCCTCGATGGGCGCGCCGGGTTCTACTACGCATTCCAACGATTGTTATCAGAGTTGATCTTGTCGCTCTACTTGATTGAGGCTTTGCTTGGATCGGAGAAGAAGCCAGTCATCGCAGCGAAAAGTGATGAGGAGCGGGCGGCCTTGACGGCGCTCAAACAGCGCAAATAGAAGGGGGAGGTCCTTGTTCGTTCTCGGAATCAACGCATATCACGGCGACGCTTCGGCGGCGATCATAAAAGACGGCGCGCTCATCGCCGCGGTGGAAGAGGAGCGTTTCAACCGCATCAAGCACTGCGCCGGCTTTCCGGCGCGGTCGATTCGCTATTGTCTGGAAGCGGCCGGCATCACGATCGAAGACGTTGAGCACGTCGGCGTTTCGCGCGATCCCTCAGCCCACCTTCACCGGAAAATTCTGTTCGCCGCGACGAGGGCTGTCAAAAGCGTCAGCGGATTTGACAGACGCGACCGGGGTATCTTCGCTGCGGTATCTGAGCGTTTGGCGAACGCAGCCAGGGTGCGCGATTTGAAAGACGACCTGGCCAAGGCGCTCGGTGTTTCAAGAGACAGACTGAAGTCCGAGTTCCACAACATCGAACATCACCGGGCGCATCTCGCAAGCTCGTTCTTCGTTTCGCAGTTTGAACGGGCGGCGTTGCTGTCGATTGACGGCTTCGGCGATTTCATCTCGACGATGTGGGCCGAGGGTGAAGGCAACTCGATCGAAGTGCGGGGACACGTCGAGTATCCGCACTCGACGGGGATCGTTTACACGGCGACGACTCAGTTCCTTGGCTTCCCGCACTACGGCGATGAGGGCAAGATCATGGGACTGGCGCCCTATGGCAAGCCGCAATTCATCGGAGAGTTCCGCGACATAGTCAGGACCGAAGAAGACGGGCAGTTCCGCTTGAACCTCGATTACTTCCGGCATCACGCGGAAGGCGTCGACATGACCTGGGATGATGGCTCGCCTGTGATCGGGCGCATTTTCTCGGATGAATACTCAAAGCTGTTTGGCGCGCCGCGAGCAGACGGATCGCCGTTGACCGATCGCGACCGCGACATAGCCGCGAGTTTGCAGATGCGGTTAGAGGAGGTCGGCTTTCACGTGTTGAATCATCTGCACGACGTGACCGGGCTGACCGATCTGGGCTTGTCGGGCGGCGTCGCTTATAACTCGGTGATGAATGGAAAGATACTCTTGAACACGCCGTTCCGCCGGGTGTTCGTGCAGCCGGCGGCCGGCGACAGCGGGACCGCGCTTGGCGTTTGCTACCAGATCTACAACAACATCCTCGAGCGGCCGCGCGGCTTCGTGATGGAAGGCGCTTACACCGGACCGGAGTTCTCTGATGCCGAGATTCGCATGGAGCTCGAACGAAGCGGGCTGACTTATCAGACCTTCGACGATCGAGAACTGACGCGCCAGGCTGCGAGCGACATTGCAAACGGGGCGGTGATGGGATGGTTCCAGGGCAGAATGGAGTTCGGGCCGCGAGCGCTTGGGAATCGCTCGATCGTGGTCGATCCGCGGCGTGTGGAGATGAAAGACGTCTTGAACGAAAGAATCAAAAAGCGCGAGCCGTTTCGTCCGTTTGCGCCGTCGATCATGGAAGAGTACGTGGGAGATTACTTCGAGCAAACGCATCCGGCTCCCACTATGCTGATGGTTTATCAGATAAGGTCCGAACGCCGGTCGGAGATTGCGGCGGTGACGCACGTCGACGGATCGGGCCGGCTGCAGACTGTGTCGCGCGAAATGAACCCGCGCTACTATCAGCTTATTTCAGATTTCCACGATCTCACGGGCGTGCCGGTCGTGCTCAACACCTCTTTCAATGAGAACGAACCGATCGTCTGCACGCCGCGCGACGCGATTGATTGCTTTTTGAAGACTCGGATGGACGTGTTGTACATTGGCAACAACGCAGTAAGACGCTGCTGATTTGGGTAACCTATGACTAAACGCGCGCTGATAACCGGAATAACCGGACAGGACGGCTCGTACCTGACGGAGTTGCTTCTCGAGAAAGGCTACGAGGTCTATGGAATCATTCGCCGGTCGTCTTCATTCAACACCGGGCGCATCGACCATCTGTACCAGGACCCGCATGAATCTCAAACTCGGCTGCGGCTCGTGTACGGCGACCTGAATGACTCGAGCTCGCTGAACACGATTCTGCGAAAGGTGCAGCCCGACGAAATCTACAACCTGGGCGCTCAGAGCCACGTGCGCGTGAGCTTCGATGTGCCCGAGTATACCGCCGAGGTTAGCGGTCTGGGTGTCGTCAGAATCCTCGAAGCAATCCGCGAGGCGGGGATAAGACCGAAGTTCTATCAGGCTTCTTCGTCTGAGCTTTTCGGCAAAGCCATCGAAGTCCCGCAGACCGAAAAGACGCCCTTCTACCCGCGCTCCCCCTACGGTTGCGCGAAAGCCTACGGCTATTACATCACGGTCAACTATCGGGAGTCGTACGGTCTGTTCGCCTGCAACGGCATCCTTTTCAATCACGAATCGCCACGCCGCGGCGAGACTTTTGTATCGCGCAAAATCACGCGGGGCGCAACCAGGATCAAGCTCGGCCTGCAGGATAAGCTCTATCTCGGCAATCTCGACGCCCGTCGCGATTGGGGCCACGCGATGGATTACGTGAGAGCGATGTGGCTGATGATTCAAGCGGACGAGCCCGCCGACTACGTGATCGCAACCGGCGAATCCTATTCGGTCAAAGATTTTCTGAGCGAAGCTTTTGGATACCTCGACCTCGATTGGAAGGAACACGTCGATATAGACCCGCGTTACTATCGCCCCGCTGAAGTCGATGTGCTTATGGGCGATGCGAGCAAGGCTCGCCGAGTACTGGGGTGGGAGCCGACCATCAGTTTCAAGGAACTGGTGAAGGAGATGGTCGATCACGATCTCGAGTTGGCCACTCAGGAAGCGGGACGGTCGACGGTCGACGGTCGACGGTCGGCTCCAACCGGATGGGGAGCCTCTTAAGGTGAACAGCTACCTTGCCACCAGAAGAATCTGCGTTACCGGGGGAGACGGGTTTCTTGGTAAGCGCGTTGTGGCGCGGCTGCGTGAATCAGGTTGCGCCAACGTGTTTGTCGCAAGTCATCGCGATTATGATTTGGTTCGCGGAGACGACGTGGAAAGCCTTTATCGCGAGATAAAGCCGGACGTCTTGATTCATCTCGCGGCCGTCGTCGGCGGCATCGGAGCGAATCGCGAAAACCCGGGCAGGTTTTTTTACGAGAACATGATGATGGGCGTCCAACTGATTGAAGCCGCGCGCCATCATTCGGTTGAGAAGTTCGTACAGCTCGGGACCGTCTGTGCATACCCGAAGTTCGCGCGAGTTCCATTCAGGGAAGATGATCTGTGGAACGGCTACCCGGAGGAGACGAATGCGCCCTACGGCATCGCGAAGAAGGCTCTTCTGGTTCAGGCGCAGGGCTATCGCGACCAGTACGGCCTCAACGCGATTTATCTGCTCCCGGTCAATCTGTACGGTCCCGATGATAACTTCGACCCGGCTTCTTCCCACGTGATTCCGGCGCTCATCAAAAAATGCGTCGACGCCGTCGAGCGAGGCGCGTCCGCAATCGAAGTCTGGGGAACCGGCAGCGCCACCCGCGAGTTTCTCTACGTCGATGATGCCGCGGAAGGAATCGTGCTGGCGGCCGAAAAATACAACGGCCGGGAGCCAATAAACCTGGGATCAGGAATCGAAATCAGCATCCGCGCTCTCGTTGAGCTGATCGCTGGAGAAACCGGATTCAGCGGCGAGATAGTCTGGGACACAACGAAACCCGATGGTCAGCCGCGCCGGGCGCTCGATGTGACTCGGGCCGCCGAGCTACTCGGCTTTCGCGCGCGCACTGATTTTTCCGAGGGATTGCGGCGAACAGTCGAGTGGTACAGGAAGCGACGGACGACCGGGTGACGACCGCCGACCGCTGACGGGAGATGACCGAGGACGACGGACGACGGGAGACCGATGACCGCAGACGACCGGCGACCGGCGCCGACCGATGACCGGTCGTCCGTCGTCGGTCGTCCGTCGTCCGTCGTCTCCCGTCGTCTCCCGACGTCCGTCGTTTTTACCATGCGCATAATCATCCTCAACCAGTTCTTCTATCCCGACCATTCGGCTACCAGCCAGTTGATGACTGATCTGGCGGAGAGCCTCGTAGAGCGCGGCGTCGCAGTCACCGCGCTTGCGGGCCGGGGACGTTACACCGGCGGTGAGAAGCTGCGCCCGAGCGATGAATACAAAGGCGTGCGCATCGCGCGCGCGTGGTCGACAGGCTTCGGCAAGCGGAGCATCGCCGGAAGAATCTCAGATTATCTGTCGTTTTATTTCGGCGCATCGTGGAAGCTTCTGCGTTTGCCATCGCACGACGCGGTTATGGCGCTCACGACACCGCCGCTCATTGGGCTGGTGGCGCTGTTGATCGGCCGGCTCAGACGCATGCGCGTGATCATGCTGGTGCAGGACGTTTATCCTGACATCGCCGTCGCGTTGGGCGCGCTTCGGCCCGGGAGTCCGGCGACGAAGGCGCTGGAGTGGATCAGTCGTCAAGTGCTCAGGAAGTCTGACCGCATCGTTGTGTTGAGCCAGTCAATGCGCGAGCACATTGCCGCAAAGGTTGGTGACGCGCGAGCCTCGCGGATAGACGTGATACACAACTGGGCAGATGGAACTGATATCCGGCCGCTCACCGAAGCGAACAATCCGTTCGTTATGAAACACAACCTCGAGGAATCCTTTGTTGTTCTTTTCTCGGGTAATCTGGGCCGGGTCAATGAATTCTCGACAGTGTTGGAAGCGGCGCTGCTGCTGCGCGACCGCTCTGACATACTCTTCCTGTTTGTCGGCGAGGGCGCAAAGGAGGCTGAGATTCGGGAGTTCCGCCGCAAGCATTGTCTTGAAAATGTGAAGCTGTTGCCCTATGAGCCGCGGCATCTGTTGCGGTACAGTTTGGCGGCGGGGCACGCGCTGCTGGTGACGCTGGCGGATGGGCTGGCGGGCTTGAGCGTGCCCAGCAAAGCCTACGCGATCATGGCAGCGGGGCGGCCGTTGCTGTTTGTAGGCGATCCGCGCAGCGATATCGCTCGCATCGTCACCGAGAATCGGTGCGGTGCGGTGGTCGCTTCGGGTGACAGCGGCCGGCTGGCATCGATGATCACGGAATGGTCGTCAGACAGGCAAAAGCTCGAGGAGTTCGGTTCGGCGGCCCGCTCGTTGTTTGAAGTTCGCTTCGACCGGGCGCGCGCGGTTAGCGCTTACTTGGAGACTTTCGCAAAGTGTATTAGCCTTAAGGCGGTCTCGTCTTCGGCGCCTGGGTCAGGCGAGGCAAGAATCAAGGACACGATATTATGATCTGTCCGCTCCTTGAAGCCCCTTTGCAGTTACCGGGGAAATGCCAGGGTGTCACATGACAGTAACGTATCTCGGCGTATTCGTAGCCGCCGTTCTAGTCTCATTTCTTCTTACGCGCAGCGTTCGCAACATCGCCAACTCGCGAGGCTGGGTCTACGCTCCGCCCTCCTCCCGGCATATACACAAAGACTTGATCCCTCGTCTGGGAGGAATCGCGATATTCATCGCCTTCGCGGTCATCGCGATAGCGCTGATAGCGATTCCGAGCTTGCCGGGTCTGGAAGCGGCGCTTTCGCGGCGAACCGTTCTGTATCTTCTGGCGCCCGCCATGCTCGTGTTTCTGTTAGGGCTGTACGATGACTTCAAACCCCTGAAGCCGCAGGTGAAGTTCGCCGTGCAAGGTGTTGCCGCGACGCTGCTGTTTTTCGGAGGCTTCGGAGTCTTTCAACTGCCGCTGCTGTTTGGATCGCATACCCCCGGGTGGCTGGCGCTGCCTTTGACCATACTGTGGGTCTTATGGATCACGAACGCCTTCAATCTGCTCGACGGTGTGGACGGGCTGGCGGCCGGGTCGGCCTTGTTCTCGACCGTTACGGTGTTCGTCATTTCGTTGGTCAGCGGCAATTTTCTGGTCTCGTCACTGACACTTGCACTCGCGGGCGCGATTCTAGGATTCCTTCGCTTCAACTTCAATCCCGCGACGATTTTTCTTGGCGACAGCGGCAGCCTGTTTATCGGCTTCATGCTGAGCGCGCTTGCATTGGCGGGCGCGCAGAAGACTCCGACCATCGTAGCCGTAGCCATTCCGGTCGTCTCGTTCGGTCTGCCGGTTCTGGAAACAGTGTTGTCGGTGCTTCGCCGATTCCTTAATGGCCAGCCGCTGTTTGCAGCGGATCGCCAGCACATTCATCACAAACTCCTCGAGCGCGGCTTTTCTCAGCAGCAGGTCGTGGTGATTCTCTATGTGGTCTCTGCCATCTGCGGGCTGCTGAGCATCTTCCTCTTGTATCCTTCGGGCCCGATGGTTGGGATAGTGCTCTTCGTCATAGGCACGGGGATCTGGGTGGGCGTGCAGCATCTGGGCTATCACGAGTTCGTTGAGCTCGGCCGAGTCGCGATGCGCACGATGGACCAAAAGAAAATCATCGTCAACAATCTGGCGATTCGCCGAGCTACGGAAGCGCTGTCGAAATCGCAGGATTTCGAGGGCGTTGAACGAGTCCTAAGAGACGCATTTGAAGGTAACGACTTCGACGGGTTTGATCTGAGGTTTGCGCCCCCACTTGCCTATGAACACAGCAACGGCGCACAACTCGAGTGGCAAAAACCAAACGGGGCGCGAAACGAAGGCGCCGCCGATTCCCAATGGACCCTTACTCTCGATTTGAAAAACACAAGCGGCCAGCGGCTCGGGGATTTCTCGCTTTATCGCAGATGCAACGGCTCGGCGCTGCTGGTGGACATCAATCTTCTTGTCTCCGGATTTAACGCCGCCCTGTCCGGCGCTTTGGACCGAGCGGCTCAGAACGCGGCTCGCGGACCAGAGTCCGCAAAGCAATCGGCGGACAGCCAGACTAAAGTAGGCGTCCGGCCGGACAGGCGAGCCGAAGCCTGAGAGACGACCGGCGACCGATGACCGACGACCGGCACGTCAACGCGGTCCAGCGGGAAGGTTCTGTTGCAGATACCTGGTTAACAATCCAAATAAGTGACGGGTCGTGTTAGCCCCTTCGCTGATCGCATGCGTGCGGTTCGGATACTCCATCATCGTGAACGGCTTGTTCGCCGCGATCAGCGCGTCGATCAGCGCTTCCGTGTTTTGGTAGTGCACGTTGTCATCGCCCGAACCGTGCACGATCAACAGATTGCCCTGCAGCTTGTCAACAAAATTGATTGAAGAGCCTCGCTTGTAGTCTTCTGCGTTCGGCTGCGGCAGACCCATGTAGCGCTCCTGATAGATCGTGTCGTAGTAACGTTGATTGGTCACCGGCGCAACCGACATGCCGGTCTTGTAGATCTCCGGATAGCGAAACATCATGTTGAGGGTCATCGACCCGCCACCGCTCCAGCCCCAGATGCCGATTCTCGTCGCGTCGACAAACTTCCAGCGGTCTATGATGGCTTTCGCGGCCGCGGCTTGTTCTTGCGACGCCAGCACGCCGATCTGTCGATAAACGATCTTCCGCCACGCCCGCCCTCGCGGCGCCGGAGTCCCGCGATTATCCACACTCGCCACGATGTAGCCGTGCTGCGCGAGCATCACGTGCCACAAGTAGTTGTTCCCGCCCCAACGATCAAGCACCGTTTGCCCAGCCGGCTCACCGTACACGTGAAACAGCACCGGATACCGTTTTGCCGGATCAAAGTCCGGAGGCTTGATCATCCAGCCGTCAAGCTGAACGCCGCTGCCGACGTCGACTCTGAAGAATTCGCTCGCGCCTCGCTTTAGCTTATTCACTTTCTCATTGAGGGCAGCGTTATCGACCAGCGAGCGCACACTCGCGTGGCCGGGCAAGCGCACCAAGTCTATTCGAGGCGGCTTGCCGAACGACGAAAACGTGTGAAACGCAAATCCGGCGTTCCGCGAGATGTCGGGCGAGATGTCGGGCGAGATGTCGTAGGTGTGGATTCCCGGTTGGGCTGCGGGAGTCACCCTTTCGAGCTTGCCGCTTCCATCAAGCGCAGCCCGGTACAAGTACCGCTGCGTCGCGTTCTCGGGCGAGGCGTAGTAGTACAACCATCCTTTAGCTTTATCGACATTCACGACGCTGATCACATCAAACTCGCCAGGGGTGATAAGCTTGACCGTCGCTCCGTCTCGCGACACAACGTACACGTGCCTCCAGCCGTCGCGTTCGCTCACCCACAGAAAACGCTTGCCGCTATCCAGCCACTGGACGTCGTCCCCGTGTATATCCACCCACGCATCATCGCGATCCGTTAGTATCATGCGCACTTTCCCGGTGCGAATGTCGCCGAGCATCACCAGGTTTGTGTTCTGCAAGCGATTGAGCTGCTGGAGCACGACTTCGTTTGAACTCTCGGCCCAGTTCATTCGCGCGATGTAGTGATTTCGCGGATCGCCGGGGACGTCCAGCCATCGTGTCGCTCCTCCCTGCGCGCTCACGACCCCAACTCGCGAGGCGGAGTTCTTCTCGCCCGCTTTTGGATAAGGAATCGGCGTGAGAATCGGATACACCGAACTCGTGTTGTCGATGAGAAAGAAGTCGCGAACCCCTTCGCTGTTGAGTTGCCAATAGGCGATGTGATTGGAGTCCGGGCTCCAGCGCCAGCCATCGCGCAGATCCAGCTCTTCTTCGTAGACCCAGTCAAACGTCCCGTTGATTATCGTACGCGAGCCGTCGCCGGTCAGCCGAGCGATTCGGTTGCCGGCAAGCGTCTCGACGTACAGGTTGTTTTCCCGCACATACCCGACGCGTGTGCCGTCGGGCGAGAACTTGGCGAACATCAGCGTGGACGGCTTGGCTTCGCCGCCCAGCTTCGTGAGCATTCCGCTGTCCCTGTTCAACGCCCAATAGTCACCGCGAGTGTTCTGCCGCCACACTCGTCGCGAGTTGGTGAAGATGAGGAGGAGTTTGCCGTTCGGCGACCACGCATAGTCGTCGATTGCGAGCGGGGCCGAGCTGCCGCTTGGAACGAAGCGCTCGGCTGCAACGAGCACCTCGCGCCGTCCGCTCTCGGTATCGTAACGAATGATGTCCCGGCCGTCTTTAACCGTGGTTGAAGCCTCGAGCCGCGTGTAGCCGGCTCCGCCATCAAGCCAACGCACCGGGCCAAGCGATTGGCCGGTGAACTCCGTGGAGTTGAACAACCGATCGAGTGTGAGGAGTCCGGGGTCGGATTGCTGAGCAAGTACTCGCGCATCAGCGATCATCGCCAGGATCAGGAAAAGAAGCATGCGGCGAATCATCTCGACCTCCATGTAGTTGGCCTGGGAGCGCAGGATCGAGGATAGAAGATCGAGGATAGAAGATCGAGGATAGAAGATGGAAGATATTCTCGATCTATACTCGATCCTCGATCTTCTATCCTCGATCCTGCGCTCCCAGGGCTCATTCAAGCGAGCGGCGTTCAAACTGACGCAACCCGAGAAAGGTAAAAAAAGAGCAGAAGCCCGCCAGCCCTCCGAAGATCAACCACATCGGCATGTGTGGCAACTGGGGCGTCAACGCGGCGCGGAAGCCTTCGCTCGCATAAACCAGCGGGTTGATCAGCACGAAGTTTTGAAACCACGGAAGCACTTCCAACGACGCCCACGGATAATAAGCGCACCCGAAAAAGATCATCGGACCGAGCAGCACGTTGAACATCAGCCCGATCTGTTGAGGCTCAACGATCGTGCCCATCACCATCCCAAGCGCCGCGAACAGCCAGCCCGTTATCAGCGCGACCAAAATCAGCAGAAGAAAGTTTTCGGGCTGCAGATTGAGGTGCGTACCCATCATCAACCAGGCCAGCGGCAGTACGAACAGCCCGGCGATGACCGCTTGAATGATGCCGACGATTATCTTCTCGACGGCGACTCCCATTATGCTGATCGGCGCCAACAGCCGGTCTTCGATTTCTTTCGTCCATCCGAATTCGACCACCAGCGGGAGCGCTACCGCCTGCATGCCTGAAAGCGTCATGCTCAGCGCGAGTATGCCCGGCAGCAGCGCATTCGCGTAGCCGGTTTGCACGATTCCCAGGCGCGGCATTACATAGCCGAAGATAAACGTGAACAATATCGGCTGAATTCCAACGCGCAGGAAAAAGAACTTCAGCTCGCGGCGAGCTACGCGAATATCGCGGTGCAGCAGCGCTATCATTGTCGCCATATCTTCAGTCCCTCAAGCTTCTGCCGGTCAGATGCAAGAACAGATTTTCGAGACTTGGCTCGGAGACGTGAGCGTCGGTTACCATCACTCCCAGCTCGCCGGCGACTCGCATTGCATTGGCCAGAAGACCCTCGGCCTTGTCCGCGTAGACCCGAATGGTGTTGTTCTGCACCTTCACTTCGACCACGCCTGCAAGCGCCGGCAAGGCAGACGCGAGAGAGTTGATAGCACCGTCCGCGCTCTGGACTTGCAGCTCGATCAAGTAGCCGCCCGGCACTCCAGCCTTGAGCGTCGAGGGCGTGCCCATTTCAAGCAGCCTGCCTTTGTCCATGATCGCGATGCGCTGGCAAAGCTGATCCGCTTCGTCCATATAGTGCGTCGTCAGGAAGATCGTTTGACCCCTGGCGTTGAACTCCAGCAACAAGTCCCAGATCGCGCGGCGGGCTTGTGGGTCGAGACCGGTAGTCGGCTCATCGAGAAAAAGAATTGCCGGATCGTGCATCAAAGCTCGAGCGATCTTCAACCGCTGAGCCATCCCGCCTGAATAAACCGTGGGCTTCTCATTGGCGCGTTCGGTCAATTGAAAGCGCTCCAATAATTCTTGCGCGCGCCGCTCTCGCACTCGCTTCGGGATGCCAAAATACTCGGCGTGAAACAGGAGGTTCTCGCTCCCGGTGAGGCTGCGATCGAGATTGTTCACTTGAGGGCACACGCCTATGCGGCGCTTGACCGCAACAGGGTCGCGGCGCACGTCGATGCCGTCGACCAACGCCCGGCCTCCAGTGGGAATAACTCGCGTCGTTAGAATGCCGATGGTCGTCGTCTTACCGGCGCCGTTGGGCCCCAGCAGCCCAAAGAACTCGCCGCGTTCGATCTCGAATGAGATTCCGTCAACGGCTTTCACTTCAATCGCCTGTTTGCGGCTCTTGGGTTTGTAGATTTTTTGGAGGTTCTCGACGACGATGACTTTGTCCATTGCTGGCCTTTGATCAAGACGACGGGAATGGATTTGGGTAACTAAGCAGGTTCAAAACCGGCAATGAATCGATAATCGCGCTGATTCTTCGATATCAGGGGTGTATCCAATACTAGTGCGGTTGCAGCGATGAGCGCATCAGCAATCAACAGCCCGTGGCTGAGGCGGTAGCGGCGCAACAAGTCAACGGCCGCATCGCTCATTCGCTCGTTAAGACTGATGACTTGGAATCGATTCAGAAACTTGTCGAGCGTACGAAGTTCCGCTTTGTCTCGGCAGCCAACCACTAGCTCCATTTCCGTGACTGCGCTCACGGCCAATGCCGAGCGGTCCCCGAGCTGATCCAGGCATGCGAGCGCCTCACCAATGGCTCGGCTCGCGTCGATCAAGATATCGGTATCAACAATCACGAAGTCGGCCACGTCAATTCATCCACTCACTCTTGCGAACTGAACGGACCCACGCGCTGCTGTCTTTGAGGTCCTCGCGATCCTTCCACATCCCGATGAACTTCTCGTCTCTCAGAGGAGATCGCTTGGCTTTCCTTCTGGAGCTTGACCGGGCGTAACGCTTCTTGAGCAGGAGGACGAGTCTCTCGACCTGCCGGCGTCCTTCCGGCGGTAGAGCAGCTAATTCCTGCAATAATTTCTGTTGTTCCATGACGATGTCTTAAGCTCCTTTGTCGCGCATGTTTGTTTGAATGTCAATATCGACGGAGCTGGACGCACAAAAGCAGAAACTCGCTATATAATGCGATTGAGGCATTAGCTTTGTGACTTCATGCTTTTGTGTTGAAGTCCTGACGTCACCTCACCGCCGAGCCCGTGACGACGTGAGGCTGACTGCTCAACTTCTCGTTGATCCTGCGAATCGAGCCGGAGATGATCGCGTTCAAATCCGCAACCGCCTTCTGAGTCTCTTCGGTCACTTCACGCAACCGAAGCATCTGAGGCTCGGTTGGCGGCGCGATCGCTGAGTTGATCGAGCCCATCAGTGAATTGACCTCCTCGCGCAGCTTCGGCGGATAGCGATAACCGAATTGCGCTTCTCGGACAAGCGTCGCGCGCAATTTTTTCAGTTCATCGAGCGCGGCGTTGATGTCAGTGGCCGCGTTGTCGGTCTGGCTAGCGTTTCTTGCTGCGGGTCCGCCGCCATCTCCGTCGCCAGCCCGACTTGCAGCAGTAGCCGCCGCATCGGGGACTCTTCGCATCGTCTCGGTGAGCGCCGTCAGTTGCCGCGTCAGATCATCAACGCGAGCAACCACGCTGTTGAGTGTCGAGCTCAGATCGCGTAGCTTCAACGCGGCGTCCAACTGCGCCGCCAATTCCGCGTCCGAAATCTTCACACGAGGATCGAGCCCAACACGAACGGTCTTGCTCAGTTGTTTCCCCGCCGCCCTCAACGTGATGGTGTAATCCCCTGGCACAACCGCCGGGCCTCCTCCTCCTCCGAAACGCCCGCCTCCGAATCCTTCCGCAGCCGGCTGTTCAGCCGAGGCTTGCGCGGCAGGCGCAGCGGTCGGCGCTCCCGCTTGAACTGCTGCCGCGGCTCGACCCTGGCCCCCGCCGCCTGCTCCTTGCCCGCCTCCTCTCCCGACGCCACCGCCTCCACCCGGTCCGCTGCCTGGCGCCGGAGTCGGCGGATCATAGCGAAGATCCCACACTGCTCGATTGACACCCGCCTTGTTAGCGGTGCTGCGAATGGTCCTGATAGTCTTACCGCTCTTGTCCGCGACGGTGATGACGATCGGGCCGTTCACCTCAGCCTTCAAGTAATAATCTATCAAAGCGCCGCTCGGAGGATTCTGCGCCGTGAAAGTCCTCTGGCCGAGGTTCGAATCCCTGCCCCACATCTGATATCGAGTCGCCTGACGCACATCGAACAGAAACACATCATTCGCCTTCGCCGTCGCGATCTCCTGAAGCGCTGTCGCGCTATCAAGGATGTAGACGCCGCGTCCGTGTGTTGCGATGATCAGATCATTGTCGCGCGGGTGAACGACGATGTCCCGCACGGCTACCGGCGGAACGTTGTTGCGGATCGACACCCAATGACCGCCGCCGTCCCACGATGCGAAGACGCCAAGCTCCGTACCGCAGTAAAGCAGGGTCTTCACCTTCGGGTCTTCTCTCACGACGTGAACATAGCCTTTAACCGGAAGATCGCTTTTGATCGACGCCCACGTCTGGCCGTAGTCGGTTGTCTTGTATGCCCACGGGCCGAAGTCATCGTCTTGATGACGGTCGAACGCAGCGTAAGCCGTCCCCGCGTCGAAGTGCGAAGCGTCGATGTTCGGCGCCCACGAATTCGGCGGCAGGCCTTTGATGTTGCTGACCACGTTCGTCCAAGTCTTGCCGCCGTCTTTGGTCACTTGAACGTTGCCGTCGTCGGTGCCAACCCAGATCACCCCGGCCTTAACCGGAGATTCGGCTATCGCGAGGATCGTGCAGTGAAACTCTGCTGCTGTGTTGTCTGTCACGACAGGACCACCCGATGTTTGCTGCTTGCTCTTGTCGTTGGTCGTCAGATCCGGGCTGATCTCCTGCCACGAGTGTCCATAGTTAGTAGTCTTGAACAGCACGTTGCCGCCATAGTAGACGGTCTTCGGATCGTGCGGCGAGGCCACGATCGGCGGGTTCCAGTTGAACCGGTATTTGTAGCCGACAATCGCATTACCTGACGAACCGACTTCTTTTGGATAAGGGTGAATGCTGCGCGTGTTGCCGCTGTTTGTGTCGGTTACGCTGATGGTCCCGCCTTGCGAATCAGAATAGACGATGTTGGGCGAGCTGAGGTCCGGGACCACGAAGAACCCGTCGCCGCCGCTCACCGTGTACCAATCGTCTTTGCGAATCCCTTCGCGGAAGAGCGTCGCGCTCGGACCAACCCAGTTACCGTTGTCCTGCAAGCCTCCGTACACATAGTAAGGCTGCCGCATATCGTAGTTGATGTGATAGTACTGCGACAGCACGACGTTGTTGATGATATCGAAGGTTGCGGCCTTGTCATTCGAGACCTGGAATCCGCCGTCGCTGCCGTTCAGAACCCGGTTCGAGTTCATAGGATCGATCCACAGCCCCTGATGATCGCCATGCACGCCGTTGGCGATTCGCGCGAAAGTCCTCCCGCCGTCACGCGAAACCGACAGCCCGCCGCCGAGCGAGTAGACACGCTCGGGATCGTTGGGATCAACGCGAACATCGCTGTAGTAGAACGGCCTAAAGTTGATGTTCGGATCGTTGTGCACCATTCGCCAGGTCTCGCCTCGATCGTCGGAACGAAACAGATTCCCCTCGGTCTTGGTTTCGGTGATCATGTAGACGGTCATCGGATTGCTACGCGAGATCGCGATTCCGATTCGATCCATCGGAGACTTCGGAAGCCCGTTAGTTATTTTTTTCCATGTTGTCCCGCTGTCGATTGATTTGTAGAGCGCGGTCTGGCCCCCGCCCGAGTCGAAGCGCCACGGTTTGCGCCGATAGGTGTACATCCCCGCGTAGAGTATTCGTGGGTTCTGCGGATCAAGATCGACATCCGAGCAGCCGGTGTCCTTGTCGATGAACAATGTCTTCGCCCAGGTTTTTCCGCCGTCGGTTGTTTTGAACACGCCGCGCTCGTCGTTCGGTCCCCACGCTCGGCCCAATGCCGCGACATAAGCGATGTCCGGATCACGTGGATCGACTTTGATTCGCTTGATGCGCTCGGTCTCATTGAGGCCGAGATGTTTCCAGGTATCGCCGGCATCAGTAGAGCGATAGACGCCGTCGCCAAACGAAGCTGTATTGCGCGGATCACCTTCACCAGTGCCCACCCAGATGACGTTAGGATCAGAAGGCGCTACGGTGATGGCCCCGATCGACAGCACGGCTTGATTGTCGAAAAGCGCTTTGAAAGTTGTCCCGCCGTTAGTCGTCTTGAATATGCCGCCGTCCGCGCCGCCAACGTAGAAGGTGTAAGGATCGCCCGCGACGCCTTCGATAGCGGTGACGCGACCGCCCATGTTAGCGGGCCCGATCGATCGCCACTTGAGGTTCACGAGCAACGCCGCTTCGTTAGGTTCTGGCGGGGCACTGCGAACCGCAATTGGCGTTATCGCCGCGATCACCAGAATGAGAAGTAGTCGTTTCATATGCGCCTCCGCGTGAGTCTCCACTGGCATGATTTCGTTTATGGCGTGAGATGCAGCCGGACTTGAGGTCCGGCCAACTGCGGCCCTTCCTATATCACAGGCGAGAAGGCATTTCAACGAAAGGACGGGATGAAGAAAGTGGAGGCTCGACCAGCCAGCCGAGGAATGTGACCACGACACCGCGACTGTGTGATTTTCGAGTTGCGTTGTCGGACATTGGGTCGGCTAATCCGGGTTGTGCTAGACTCTCGGCGAAAGGACGGTTAAGACAGTGGCAGCCAGATTGCCCAAACCGCGGAACAAGACAGCCAAAGTGGAGTTAGTGAGAGAGCATCACGGCGGCGACGTTTATGAGTATTACCCTCTGGGTCAGTACGTCGTAGCCGCGCCTGGAGTCTGTGGGGGGCGGCCCTCGATCAAATACACGCGCATTGATGCGCGTCACGTGATCAGCTTCCTCGACGGCGGCGATGTTGGACGATCAGTTGTCAGCACCCTATCTCAAGACCGAGATTGAAAAGTGGTACGCTGGCAGCGTGATCGTCCTGGGTTCTCTCCTGGCTCTCAGTGATGTGGCGGTCGATGAGGCTCGCCGGCGTAAGAGTTATTCTCCCCTTCTCTAGCTTGGCTTCTAGCAAATCACCCACCCTCAACTTCGCCCGCTCGCGGAGCGATGACGGGAGCGTGACTTGTCCATTGGGTCTGACCTTGATGAGTGACATATTGGATTTCTCGCGGCAGGTATAAGTTCTCATTCGGAGATTATCAGAATCACTCTAATCCCTCTAACGATTGGAAGTTTGTAGTACGGCCTTTAGGCGGAAGTTCGTAACCGGTCGCCAGCCGGCCGAGCCGCTACGAACTTCCGCCTAAAGGCCGTACTACAACCTATCTCATCCTGAAATGAACAGGTGCGCGCGCTATGAGCCCGACCCGGCCATTCCCTTGCTCACGAGTATCTTTACTTCTACTCGACGATTCTGACGGCGTCCTTGCGGCGTAGTGTTGTCAGCCGCCGGCTTCGTCGCGCCATACCCGAACGGCGTCACCATACGCCGCAATGGAATATCGTGGCTCTCCTGCAGGTAACGCACCACGGCATCCGCCCGTTGCTGGCTCAACACGCGATTGCGCGCAACGTCACCCGAAGAATCGGCGAACCCCGCGATCTCGATGACGTATCCTTTGGTCGTCGCCGTTTTGCGAGCCAGCTCGTCGAGCGCCCGCTGGTCCTCAAGCGAAATGACCGCGCTGTTCACTCTGAAGTAGATGTTGGCGGAATCCTGGACGACGTAATCGTCAAGCGCGGAGATGCGCTCGTGAGCTTTGCCGGCTGCATTTCTCGCTACGCCGGCTTCGTCTCTCGCGAGCCTTGAAATCTCGCCCACCTCTTCGACCTGCCCGGAGAGACGTTTATTCGCGTCTTCGACAGGGGCTACACGCGAATCCACGACACGGGCGGTCTTGAGATCGTCTGAATCGAAGCGCACTTTATCGGCGACGAGTTGGCCGTCTCGATTGCCGCGACCCTCGACTTCGACTCTCAGCCCGCGCAGCAAGCTTGTCACGCCGTAGTCCTTGCCGGAGCGTAAGAAGCCGCCCTTCGACCTGACGGTGGTGCGATCGGTCAGCAGAACGACGGTCTCATCGTTGACATCATCGGCGACGGCGAAAGTGTCGGCGTCGCGGCGAACTATTATTCCTTTGACCTTTGTTTTCTGTCCGCTGGAGACAACGCGATTCCCGGCTCTTACACCAGTGTCACGAGTCTGGGTGGTTGACTTGTTTTCCTGCCCGAGCACTGAAGAAGAACTCAGCGCCAGGAGCGGCAGTACAAGAATGAAGAAGCGAAGTACAGCAAATCTTTGAAGTCTCATTAATAACATCCTCCTTAGGAGCATTCGCAAATATCGGGTCGCCCGCGAGTCCAACACCGCTTCGACGCGACCGGGTTCTTGTTTTTAAGGATCTGAGGGCGGTCAGCTCTTAAACGCCCTAAGTCGTCCACGCCCCAAAGTCAATTCTCATTGTGAGGATGGGGTACATCACTACTGCCCGCAACCAACTATAACCTTGCGCGGTCCACAGTGGATTCGGGCATAGTTGAATGTTAGACAATCTCGGGCATTCGCGCCATAGTGCTTGGGATTTCATAGGGGTGGGGGTGGGGATTCCAGGGAGCATCAGGCTGGATGTGCCACACGAACTTCGCTTGTGAGTTCGTAGTCCGGCCTTTAGGCGGAAGTTGGTAACCCGATCGCGGTCCAGTCGATATGCTACGAACTTCCGCCTAAAGGCCGTACTACGAACTCACTTCATCCGTGTTTCCCTACTTCGCTACGACGGTCATCTCCACTGGCTTCGTCTTATCCTCGACCGTCGGGTTGTAGTACTCGTACACCCGTGAAGAGAAGGTCTGGGCTCGCACCGGGAATTTGGCTCGGAGCTTAAACGAGAAGTCCATCCGCTGTCTCGCGTTCAAACCGTCAAAGTAGAGGATAACCTGCTTGGCGGTGATCGTGTACTTCTCGAGCTTGCCGCCGTTCTTGTCGCGAGTTGAATCCACCAACGCAGCGAAGTCTTCCCCCGATGGTTCGAAGCCCGGCGGAATTCCAAGGTCAACCATGATCATCTTGGCTTTTGCCGGCGTGTTGTTCTGGACTTTCACTTTCGCTGTCGCTGTTTCGTCTTGCGCCAACCGCGTGCGGTCGTAGCTCACGTCGATCGTGAGAGGCTCGCGCGGGCCGGCGTCCACTCGCCGACCCCACGGAACGTAGTAGCGCCCGATGATCTGATACTGCATGCTTCCCTTCCCTGCGAACGAAAGGCTTACGCGATGCGCTCCCTCGTGCGTGTAAGCCTTGAGGTCAACGAGGTGCAACAGGTCGTTGTTGTCTTTGGTGATCTGCACGCGTTCGACCGCTTTGCCGTCAATCGACACCTCGACCGTTCCGGCGGTGTCCGCGTTCGTTCCTTTTGTGAACGACAGCAGGAACGCCTTCAATGAAAGAATAGTCGCCTGCGTAGTCTGCCAGTTCCCGAACGCGTCTTTCTTTTCGGTCAGGTAGTCGAGCGCCTTCTTCGCAAGCCCGCTCTTTTGGCCGCTCTTGAGCAACGCCTGCGCGGCAAGCGCAGTCGTTTCAAGATCAGCCGAATCATTTCGCGCAGATGTTGGGGTCTCCCCTTCCTGTTTCCAGTAAGCCGTCTTCGGTCCCTCGGTTGCACGCGCCGCAAGAGTGTTGATCGCGGCTTCTGTCCACGCTTTGTCTTTGCCGTAGTCCGCCGCAAAGTTCGCGATCACCGCGAGCGTGTAGACATCTTCCTTGCCCGTTATGTGCGAGGCGACGAACTGCTTCGCCTTCTCGACTGCTTCACTCTTGTAGCCCGAAGCCGCAAGCGCCCACCCGATGTACGCGGTGATACGCACGACGTCTGTGTTGTAGCGATTCGTCGCGCCTTCGTTGATGAAGTAAGTGTCCGGCTTAAAGCTGCCGTCGGGCTGTTGCTGTGAGACCAGCCAGTTCTGCGTGCGATCGATCAATCGCTGATCGACTTCGTGCACTCGCGACATATCGGAGAACTGCATCAAGCCGTAAGAAGTGAGTATCTTGTTCGCTGGCGCCTGACCGAACCACGAGAAACCGCCGCCCGGCACCTCAAACGTCACCAGCCGCTGATAGCCGAGTGAGATGAAGCCTTCGGCCTTTGCTTGAATCTCGGGCGTGATCTTCTTGCTGGTCTTCAGGTAGTCCATCACCAGAATATTCGGATAAGTCGAGGACGAAGTCTGCTCGAAGCAGCCGCCCGGCATCTGCAAGATCGAATCGAGTCCCTCGACTACCTGCGACAGCGCGCCGGGATAAAGCTTCACGAAGATCTTCGATGCATCGGCTATCGCGCCGGCGGGAATCACTACGTCCTTGGTCACCGCTCCTTCGAGTCGTTCGTTGACGACAACCGCGTGCTCTTCGCCGTTGGGAAGCACGGTGACCGAGCGCGCCACTGCGTCGCCCGGTTGATTGGCTGCCGCGTCCACGAGCCGCGCGGTGACTTGCAACTGCTGCTCGCCGATCTTGGAAGCCTTCACGCGGAAGGAAGCCGCGGTCACTTCGCCTGCGCCGACTTCGACTTGCTTGTTGGCGTTGTCGTTGTCGAGTGCGAACCAGGGGTCTTGTCTCAACTCGAGCGAGACTCGTTGGGCCTTTGGCAGATAGTTGTAGACTGCGACCGGCACCGAAACGACGTCACCTTCAGTGAGCGAGACCGGTAGATCCAGATCGACGAAGAAATCCTGAAACACGCGAATGGGAGCGGTCGATGAGCCGAGCGCCCCGCGCGCGGTTGAAGCCAGCGAAGTGACTCGCCAGGTCGTGATCGAATCGGCCATCGGAACGTGAATCGAAGCGCGCCCCTGTCCGTCGGTGATCAGCGACGGATTCGTGTAGAGCGTTTCAGGAAAGAAGCTTCGCACGCGAGGCTCGGCTCCAGCAGCCTGTTTCTCATCTCGATCACCGCCAGGCGCGACCACCTTGCTTGGTGAGGGTTCGGCCCTCGGCGCAACTACGCCTGCCGGCATATCAGCTAAGCGCGCGGCGTCTTTCCGCACTGCGAACTCCAATATCGCTTCCGGCCTGCCCCCTGCTCTTCCAATTGCCTGGCCGAACTCACCGCTGTAATTCAAATAAGCGGTCAGAGTGACAGGCGTGATGCCGCGCGATTCAAGCACAGCTTCAACGACTCCTCGCGCGCCCGCGTTAAGCGAAAGCGTCCTGTAAACGGTAGGCTGATACGATTCGCTCTCGAAGACCACCTGATAACTTCCCGGCGCGAGATTCGGTATCGTGAAACGTCCGCTCGCATCCGTGTACACCGAAATGGTCATACCGTTTGCGACTCGCCGCGACGACACCTTCACGCCGGCAATCGCGTTGGCGTCTTTGTCTTTGACTGTACCTTCGACTGCAGCGCGTCCCCCTGCAATCGCGTCGCTGTGCACGGTCGCTCGGCCCTTGAACTGCCCGTAGCGATTCGCATTAGTCTGCGGTTTGCGCTGCGCATAGACCTGAAAACTGATGTCATCGGCAGTCCCCGCGCGGCGGTCCGGTCCCATCGAGCGAAGAGTCAAATACGAGTTAGCATTTGTAGTGAATCTCCCGTCGCCGACCAGCGGATTTCCCCAGGAGTCTTCGAGTATCCTGCTCTGCGCGTTCCCTTCCGAGGCGAATAACTGCAGATCGCGATTGAAGCCCGAAGGCGCAGCCTCGTGATGCTCGTAGTAACCGCTCATCGCGCGAGCTATCGTCTGTGCTTTTTCGTTGAGCCGTCCGGCGTATAGCGCGAGATACTGGCCGCGCTTCGCTTGTATTGCTTCGCGGCCAAACTCCGCTCGAACATCTTTGTCGCTCACCGTTCCCGCCGCCGCGAGCAACACCTGGGCAGCGCGCTCGCGTCGTGCAATCTGCGCAGGCTTCTCTCCCTCAAAGTCATCGAGCAGCACTTTATCAAAAGAGAATTGATGAACTTCATATCGAGGGGTCAGCAACTGTTTCTCGAGATACATGAACACTTTCTCGAAGCCCGGCTGCTTATCGGAAAGGGCGAACACTGCTTCGTCGACGATCTCGACGCCGAGCGCCGCCGATACCGGCCGGCCCGCCTGGTCGGTGACGCGAAAGTTGACGCAGGCTTCCTCGCCGGGTTTGTAGCTCTCTTGCTCAGCGGAAACTTCGACTTTCAAATCATCAGCGGGATCGACGTAGACGAGGCGGCGATCTGAAATCGGATCGGCGTCCGAGGTAATTTGATATGCCCGAACTTCGATCGTTCCGAACATCGCCGGCGTTAGATCGAGCGATAAATCTCCGCGCCCGCCGGATATGTCGATAGCTCGCGTGATCAGCGTCTGCCCATCCTTCACTACGTCGATGTAAACAGCGCCCCGTTTCCTGGTAGAAATAGTTTCCAGTCGAAGCTTATCTCCGATCTTGTAAACGGCCTGGTTGGTGCGAAGCATCAGGCTCTGAGTTTGACTCGCGCTATCGAGCTTCACGTCTGCTTGTGCGGCGCGCCCTCGCGCATCCACGGCTTTCAGATTGAGCACGACCGGGTCGTTGCCCGCGCGAAGTGTAATCGTCGCGACTCCGCTCGCGTCGGTCTGGATGCGCGATGGAGTAATGTTTCCAGTGACAGTTGCCGGAGCAGGCGTTCCATCGGGGTAAGAAGTCAGAATATAAACCCGGTTCTCAAGCCCCGGAAGCAACCGCCCGCTTTCAGGGACTGCCATTATCAGGATAGGCGTTCTTGAAACAAGAACGTTACGCGACTTTGTTTCGGTGTGTTGCGCAGTATCTTTGACTTCGACAGCGATGGAAACTGGGGCGCTGCCTTGCTGAGTCGAGCGGCCGGCAAAGAAATCGGGCAGCTTGGATGAAAACGGAAAGTGACCCTCGGCGTCGGTCTTGCCATTGGCTTGTCCAAGCTCGACCGCTTGCACGTCAAAAGTTGTGACCTTCACCGTGACTTCAGCATTGGCGAGCGGCTTGCCGAACAAGTATCGCGCAGTGATCTTCCCCTTCACCGTCTCGCCCGGCGAGTAGTAGCTGGCCTGCTGCCTGGCCGCGTCGTTGCTCAGCTCGACTTCCACCTTAAACTTTGGCAGAACGTAACGGTCTACGGTGACGGTCTTCTCCTGCATGGAAGCGGCCTCGTTATCGCCGAGGATCGCGCGGATGTGATAAGGCCCGAAGTTGACTTCGTCGGCGAGCTCGAAGTCCGCCGAGGCGATGCCGAAGCGGTCGGTGCGATCACGTTTCTTGAAGACCTTGTTCCCTTTGCCGTCTTCGACCTCGAGCGTGATCGGCTGCTCCGCTGCCGCTGCGTGAGTCGGCCCATCGAGCGCGAGCGCCCGCAGATGGATCGTCTGACCCGGCTGGTAGAGCGGCTTGTCGGTGGTGAGCAGTATGCGATCCCGGCGTTCGAGTTGAATCGGTTGATTGGCCGTGACAGTGCCGAGTGGCGTGTCAGCCGTAACTCGCAACTGCCGTGAGCCGTAGCTTCCAGCAGGCAGGGTAAAGGACACTTGAGCGGTGCCCAGCGCGTCGGTTCGCCCTGTGAAAAGCGTGGTAGAGCGATCGCCGTCCATAAGCTCGAGCTTCACCCGGCTGTCGCGAAGCGGGTTGCCGGCTTTCGAATCGGACGTGATTACTCGCACCGACGCCGTTGATCCGGCGGCGTAAGCCCGTTGCGCGAAGATGCGAACTACCGGTATGCGAAGTATTTCCGAAAGCGAAACGATCTTTGACGAATCGCCGGTGTTGATCTTCAAGCGATCCCACGCCAGATCTTCGAGCGCCAGGCTCTTATCGAGAGGGATCGTTACTCTCGAGGCGCGATTATCTGAGGACGATATGGATCGAACGGCCCTGGCAACAAGCTTGTCGTTCGCATCGAGTATCTCGAGGCTCAACGTCTGGTTGCGAGCCGTGGTTTCTTGATTGGGCACGAACACTTCAAGCGAGCCGTTGCGATAAATGGCGGCAAGCTCGTTGTCGTCGGCGAACACTTCATCGCGCGGCGCGATCGTCAGCAAGAGCGTCGCAACGGCGACGCAGATCAACACCAGGGCAGTTCTCGACCATCTGTTCTGTTTCACGAAACTCATTGGGCACACCTCCGGATACAATCTTCATTTTCATGCGCTTGGACCTTCAGTCGGCGCACGTGTTCTTTGTGACGCTCTTTTATTGGGGACTTCTCTTTACGGGCTGCTCGGCAATTACTAAACCGCGATAGTAGAACGGCAGGCTAGAAATCTCTTGCGGCAGATTTCCAGATGAGCCTTTTGCGTCTCTGCGTCCGTCTTTGCGTCTTTGCGCGAAACGGACCTGGTACGAAAACAAGTTTCACGCGAAACGGACCTTTACGAAAACAAGTTTCGCGCAAAGACGCAAAGGTCCGCAAAGAACGCCAAGAGTCACTCTGGTTCTCGTCTACTTATCCTGTCCATCCGGTGTTTGATCGGCCTTCTTCTGCACGGTTTTGATGTCGTTGAAATTCAAGATAGCGTTGAACAGCATGTTGAACTCGCCAAAGTTCTGCCATCGATAGCAAGGGTTCGTGGAAAACAGCAGCACGCGGCCACGGCCCACCGGAACATCAACAATCGCCGGCCGGTTACGAATCTCGCTCGCGCCCTTCATCAACCCGCTCAACACCGAGCTATCGCCGCCCGGAAATCGCATCAACACCTGACTGCCGCGATCGCGCTCGGGCACTTGAAGCAACGGCCCGTTTGCGAACCTCACCGGGACTGTCTTCTGCGAGTACCCGTAGAAAAGCGGATGCGCCGCCTGAAGAATCTCGGCTTCGACGATTGGCCCCGGCCCGTAAAACTGTGGCGATGTTCTGCCTGCGTCGATCGTTCGAGTGAGGCCGAACTCCGGCGGGAAGAAACTCGCGCTGCCCAGGGTGATCAACAGACCGCCGGCATTAATGAATTTCTCGAACTCCGCAACGCCCGCGATGCCCATGCCTCCGGTGATGTCTTCGGACTCGCCGTACATCCCAAGATTCTTGAACCGCTCGGTCTTTGTGTACGCGATGGGCCTGGCTTTGGGCTCGAGATCATAGACCAGTCCCTTCCCGCCGCGTCCTTGATTGGGCACAACGATCACATCATACGAAGCGCGCAAGTCACCTTTCTTAACGCGCTCCTTGTAGATCAGATCGAAAGGCGCTTCGAACTTGTCCAACGCATAACGCACCCAGCCAACCTCCTGGGTGTTGCCCCAGGTGCTGTAGATCGCCAGCCGCGGGAGATCCGATTCGTGCCTGGGCACGTCAGGGATTCTCGAGAGCGCGGCTGCGGTCAATCCAAGCGGCTCGACCGCAGCTTTGACTCGCGCTTGAACATCTTTGCCGCTCTGGTTGGCAGGCACGATGAACGACCCCGCCGGGAACTCGGTGTTGCCGTCTTTGAACGCCTGCTCGACGGTTTCCACTTTGAGGTCTTTCAGTCGATAGCGCAGAGTGATCATGTTGTTAGAGCCGAAGTGCGCGATCACATAAGCAGTCGCTGTTTGGCCGGCAGCGACAGTTCCCTTGATCTCGAGCTTGTCGACAGGTTGGACGACGATGTCCAAAATCGTTTTGTCCGCGATCTCTTTCACCTCGGCGTGACTCATCAAGCCCATGGTCCAACCGGTGTCGTCATAGGTCCGAAGGTTCTGATCGGGAAAATCCTGCTTCTCGAGAAGGATCTTTGCCAGCCTGCCATAAGGCTGATCGCGTTTGATGACCAGCGAGCCGGCAGAAAAGGTCCCTTCGTTCACTTTGAGCTCGGCGGCCGCGCGGCCAATCTCGATACCCTGGATACGAAGCGTGTTGACGAGCCGCGCAACGCGGGTCATATCGAGCTGACCCGCCGGAATGACATAACCGAACGGCGCGTCTTTCTTACCGGACTCGATCGAGTTGCGGCTCTTGCGATAGAAGTTTTCGAGGATGACTCCTGGAAACGACGCAGTGAGCTGAAGCGCAGACAGCACGCCGGTCTCCATGTAGTTCGTGTTGTTGCGCATCGACCAGACCACTTCTTTATACGGCGGCAGCGGGCGATACCATTCGCGGGTGGTAGGGCTGATGCGTCCGCCGCCGGTCGCCTCTCCCGAATCCACTTTGCGCTTCATCGTATTCGCGCCCGCGTTACCGAACGTTTCGTACATTCGCAGCATGCCGTTGTGATTCGAAGACATGAATCCGAGATAACCGGGCGACCACATGTCCACGAAAGCGTGCGTCCATACGCCGGGCATTCCGTACTTGATCATCTGGGTCATCTCGAAGTTCGAAAACCACGGCAACTCACCGTACAGGATCGGATCGAGCGTCGGGTTCTGCGGCGCCTGCCCGCTGAAGGTGTACAAAAACGGCACCGACTCGTGAAGCTCGTGCATGATCGGCGGGTGCCACTGTAGATACCAGTCGATCAGCGTTCGCATCGTCACTTGCGAGTAATTGATGTCGCGGTTGTTGTCGTGAAAGATGTACTTGCCCCAGTAAGGCGGCCCGCCCAGGCTATCTTGTTCGGTCTTCTCATCGATCTTGTAGCGGTAGTACCAATCGACGTAGCGGTCGCGGCCATCGGGTTCGGCAATCGGCGTGATGGTGACGATCACATTGTCCCGAATCTGGTTGATCACCGGCGAGTCTTCGACGGCGAGTCGATATGCGAGCTCCATGAGCATTTCGGGTGGGCCGGTCTCCCCGCTGTGAAGCCCGCCCATAACGTGATAGATCGGCTTCGCTTTCGCGATTACTTCGCGAGCCTGGCCGTCGGTGAGTTTGCGCGGGTCCGCAAGCTGGGCGAGGTAAGCGCGATACTGGTCGATGTTCTTGATCGACTCCTCGGAGCCGACCGCCACGACCACGCACTCACGTCCCTCATCGGTGGTGCCGATCGAGAAAACCTTTACGCGCGCCGTCTTGGCGGCGAGCGCGCGATAGTAGTTCAGCGCTTCCGCATGATAGGTGAGCTTGCCGGGCGCCCCTATGTGATGGCCGAGCACGTCTTTTGGCGAGGGTATCCCTGAAACTTTGGGCAGGTGATCGACGAGCGGGCTCATGAATTCAGGTTTCGTCGTCCACTCTTTGACGGAACGGGCAAAGTCTTCGTCTTGTGTCTGAGGTTTTGACTGCTGAGCGGAGCTTACCACGCTGAGCAATATCAAGGCCGTCAGGATGGATAGCCCTCGCGGGTGAAAGCGGAAAGCGTGCATCGTTGGGTCTCCTTTTAGAAAGTTCGTAGTACGGCCTTTAGGCGGAAGTTTGTACGTGGTCACAGTCCGGCCATTGTGCTACAAACTTCCGCCTAAAGGCCGTAATACGAACTCAAGAACTCGCGGCGCTGAACTCGCCGTGAGTTTTATCATCTTTGCCGGTTTCTCGCCAGAACCGGACGGTTCTTGGAACAAAACCACATGCAAAGCCGCTGCGATTGTGGTTCAATCTCAAGACAGCAGAATCGAGGCAGGCTGCTTGAGGTTCAATTCATTGCCTGCGTGATGCCCACACTCGAGCGATTCTGGTAAGCGATCAAAAGAGAACTCGAGAAGAGTTTAATAGTATTCATGGGGAACTGCTAAAACCGCCGCTGGAGCACACGAACCAAAAAAGGAACGGCCCCTGTTCTTTGTGTGTCTTTGTGGCCATTTCTTAATTGGAGGAAGAGACTATGCCAGAAGTAACCAAGCACGCGCCCGGATCTTTCTGCTGGATTGAGCTCAACACCAGCGATTCGGCTGCGGCAAAGAAGTTCTATTGCGGTTTGTTTGATTGGCAGGCGGAGGACACGCCGGCAGGTCCGGATATGGTCTACACGATGCTCAGAATTAGAGGCCTCGAAGTTGGGGCAATGTGCGATTTGCAGCCGGAGCACAAAGCTCACGGCGTACCGCCCCACTGGATGACGTACATTGCGGTCGAGAGCGCCGACGACGCGGCAAAGAAGGCAGCTTCCCTTGGAGGCAACGTGATGGCCGATGCGTTCGACGTTATGGATGTCGGACGAATGGCGATTGTTCAAGACCCGCAAGGCGCTACCTTCTGCGTGTGGCAGGCGAAGGCGCACATTGGCGCAAAGCTTGTCGGCGAGGTCGGCACGTTTGGCTGGGATGAGCTTTGGACGACTGACCGGAAGAAGGCTGCCGAGTTCTACAAGGGACTGTTCGGCTGGGCATCCAAAGAGGGCGACATGGGGGAGGCTGGAGTCTACGTCGAGTGGAGCAACGCCGGTCAGTCGATCGGCGGGATGATGGAGATCAGGCCGGAGATGGGACCGGTCCCGCCCAACTGGCTTCCATACTTCATGGTGGAAGACTGCAATGCCAGCGCAGACAAAGCTACGGCGTCAGGCGGAAAGCTATTCGTGCCGCCGACCGACATTCCGAACGTCGGAAGGTTCGCGGTGATTGGCGACCCGCAAGGCGCGATGTTCGCGATCATCAAGCTAACGGGCCACGCGCAGTAGTCGAAGGAGAGTTCGGAGTTCAAGCTTCAACTTGTCCCTGGCGATCGTGGACAAGCGAGAGCTTGAACTCCGAACTCTAATCTCTAATCGGCCCTCGTTATGATGCCCGACGGTCCAGAGGCGAATGAGGTTTCTTCTCACTCCATCAGTCCGATTGGGAAGTGCGACGTACGATTTTCACGGTTCGATCGTAGTAGTCTATTGAAAGCAGGCAATCGCTCAACATTTGACCTCCGAGAAGAGCTTCGGTGATCTGGTGGCTGACGGCTACAGGCACGTCGATTCGCTCGTTGAACCAATCGATCTCAACAAAATAAACCACTGCCGTGAAAGTTTGACCCGTGGCAGTAAGAAAATTCTGGAAGCCTTCAAAGGCATCGGAGAGATCAATCGCAAAGCCAGTCGGCACGATCAGCCAACCGGCAAACCCAGTGTCAATCAGGATTTCTGCCTGTCCAAATCCCAGATCGAGCTGAATTGCTGGTTCACCCGTCGCGTTGAAGTAGCCGTCGAGTTGCATTACCGTCGCGGTGACATAATTCGGTAGGTGTAATCTGAGCCAACGCGCAGGAAGTATAGAGGCCCAATACGTCCGGCGTCTCGGGCGCGATGAGTGGCATCTATTTCATTCGTTCCCAGGAAGTAATCTCCGCTTTCAGGAGCGATCGCTACGATCTCTCCGGTATGCTCTGGCTCAAGAATCGGTGCTAGTTTGTCTCGATAGATCTGCTTCGCGCGCTCGACGAACTGCTCAATTTCTTGCTGGCTCCATTGTACCGTGCTTGTTGACATCTGTGCGAATCTTAGCCCGCGGCGCGCTAAATAACAACAAACTTCACGATTGCTCGTCGCGCGCTCGCGGAACGGTCGTCCCGCGAGCGCGCCTCAACGCATTACTTCTGCGAAGTGCCTGCGTCCACCGGAGCACCCTTGCCTTTCCGGCTGTGCTTGTCGAACCACGCCATCAGGTAAAGCTGCTGCAGCAACTGATGCGACGGGCGACGCCAGCCGTGATACTCATCGGGCATCCGCACCAGCAGTGTTTCCTTCTTCAGCATCTTCAAGGCGCGATAGAACTCCTCGCTTTGCCGCATCGGCGTTCGCAAGTCAGCCTCCCCGGTCATCACCATAGTCGGCGTCTTCACGTTCGCGACATAGTGCAGCGGCGAACGCACTGCGTAGAGCATCGGGTCTTCCCACGGATACTTTTCGAACTGGTTGTACCAGGCCGGGCCGTCCGTAGTCCCGACGAAGGAATGCCAGTTGATCACCGGTCTCATCGACACCGCAGCCGCAAAGCGATCCGTCTTGCCGACTATCCACGCAGTCAACACGCCGCCGCCGCTGCCGCCGCAGACGAACAGGTTCTTATCGTCGATCCACCCTTTCGCAATCGCCGCGTCAACGCCCGCCATCAAATCGTCGTAGTCCTTGCCCGGATACGAATACTGAATCCCATTGACGAAGTCCTGGCCGTAGCCGGTCGAACCTCGCGGATTCATGAACAGCACACCGTAGCCGTTTGCCGAGAAGTTCTGGAACGCCCAACTGAACGCTACCGAGTACATCGACCACGGGCCGCCGTGAATCCACAACACCATTGGGTACTTCTTAGCCGGATCGAAATCCACCGGCTTGATCAGCCACCCCTGCACCTTCAAACCGTCTTTCGAGCTGACCCATAGCTCTTCAGCGTCGCCGAGCCTGACGCCCGCAAGAACGTCTTCGTTGACATCGACGAGCTTCTTCACATTCGCAGGGTCTTTCATGTTGAAGGTGACCAGCGTGCCGGGCTCTTTGAAGCTCGACCGCACCCCGGCTACTTGTCCGTTGTTCGCCATCGAGTAGCCTTCAAGGACGGAAACGCCCTGGGTGCCCTGTCGAATCTTTCCATCAACTGAGACAAAATAGATGTGCGACGAACCCTTCTCCTCCATGTCGTAGTACGCGCCCGACCCGTCGATTGCCCAGCGCACTCCGCGCGGAGAACTTGGAAGGTTCCCAGCCCACAGTTTCTTGTTTCCGCCGGCGTTGTCCATCAAGTAGAGGCTTGCAACATGATTGGTATAGTTCTTTTCGTCGTAGCCGGTGTATGCGATCCAGCGGCCATCGGGTGAAACCTGCGGACCGCCGTCCGGACCCTTGCGGTCGGTCAGCGGTTTGACATCGAGAGTCTTCAGATCGACGGCGTAGATTTCGCTGTCGCCGCGCAAGTACTCGGCATCCGGCTTTCGAATCGAGGAGACATAGATCGTTTTTCCGTCGGCCGACCACTCGGGCCCGTTGTGATTGTACTTGCCGGAGGTGACTTGGCGAGGCGTGCCTCCAAGCACCGAGTCGATGGTGTATATCTGCGTGTTGCCCATCGGCAACGGACCTCGTCCATCGGCGGCCCAGGCCAGGCGGTTTACCAGCACGGCCGGCTTGGCCCACTGCGCGTTGCGGGGCCGCTCGGGCAGCTTCACTGCGAGGATTGGATCGTTGTCAGGCTCAAAAGCGGTGAAGGCGATCCACTTGCCGTCGGGCGACCAATTGATTCCTCCAGGCGCTTGCTCGAGATGAGTGAGTTGCGAAGCCTCACGCGTGTCGACCCAAAGGATGTGCAATTGGTTGGTGCCGTCGCGGTCCGAAAGAAAGGCGATGCGCTTGCCGTCGGGGGACCAGACCGGCTGACTGTCTCGCCAGTTGCCGGTGGTCAGCTCGCGCGTTCGAGTGCCGTCCACGTCGACGATCCAGAGGTTGCTCACACGTTCGTCTTTGACCTTGTCGACCCACGAGCGAGTGAAAACTATCTGCTTGCCGTCGGGAGAGATCGCCGGACCCGCGACGCTCTCCATATTCATGAAGGTCTCTTTGTCGAGCGTGCCTTTGTCGGCTGGACCTTTCCTGGCCTGAGCGAATGCGCCCAGACACATTGAAACCAGAAAAAGCCCCATCAAGCTGGAGCGAAAAAGCTTTCTCATCATGGTAATCCTCATGGGTGATCCTCCTGCGCGACCCCTGGAAACTCGAGCGAGTCTGCTGCTTTGAATTCGTTATGTAGGTGAGTGCCGATTTCTTCCACTGCGGCTAGGCCACGATATTGGGTTGCGGGTTTAGAGTCAAGTCGCAAGGGGCTTTGACTTCACATTGCGGCGAGGAGGTATACTGACGATCCGATGAACGCGAGAACGAGGCTGCCGAAACTAGTCAACTCAAGACGTCTAACCCACTTGCCCGATCTTGTCACGGCCGCCCTCTCATTTAGCCACTTCGGATCATTCAAAACCTTCATGAGCTCCTCCGGTTCAAGTCCTACTTCCGCAGTTCTGATCCTCTGAAGCTGAAGATCGAATACTCTGCCAATCGTGTATTCCAAGTCTTTCACTGCTGCCTCATCAACAAAAAAATGAGCGATCACAGCGGCGAGTGCGGAAAACAACCAGGGTATTAGGAGGAACGTTAGTTCGCATCGCGTTGGGGCTCTGTGGAGAACGCCCTCCGAATAGGCTTTCATGTTGATGACAGCGAACCCATCGATAGCTACAATCCATACAAACCTCGTCAACGAAGAGTTGCGCAGTTGGGCCGAAGAGTCCTGGACTCTAGACAACATCTCTGTATAGCTCTGAAGAATACCTATGGTGAAACTATCCATACTTACCCACCGGTTTCGGTAGTCGTAACGCGGATACCCATCGCTTTGCTTTTACCCCACTACCGAAGCTTCAGCACCTCTTGCATGAAGATCGAAAGCGTCAGTCCATTCTAAGCAGGCTGTGAAGTATCGAGGCCAATATTACTCTTAGGACTCGATTCCACACAACGGGTGCGGACCTTTACGCCGGGCGGCTCAGGTAAGTACGAAGCGGAGGCGCGATTGCTCTGCGCACTAGCGCGTTTTTCGCTTTCCATTCCGAGGCTGAATCCATGTCTACCAGGAAGCGAACGCCACCGGACTCGAGCGTCGCAATAGGAACTCCATCGCGATAAAGAATCCGGTTTGTCGAGAACGCCGAGACCCGGTTACCCGGCGTGATTATGCCAACCAGGTTCAAAGGATCCGCGGCGCTCACGCTGACCAGCGCCCCTTCACCGGGCGTCCGGCGTATAGCGCGCAGCATACCCACCGCTTCAGCCAATGCGAACTGCTCTCCTGAGAAGCCGGACACGAAGCGCCCGCCGCGAATCTCCCCTCGTGCTTCGAGTCTATGATAGGTCTTCAATAACTCGCGCCACGGCAGCGGCAAGCCTTCGCGATCAAGCAATCGCTTGAAGACTACTCCATACCGCCGCAAAAGCGTGCGAGCGATCTTCTCCACGGCTTCGGGATCGTAAGACTCGCGCCCATTTCGAGTCTTCCGTTCGCGTGACAGCAGCGACCAGCGGCCGGCACTCGACATCGCGTAAACTGCTTCGCGGCGCTTTCGCCTGGTCGAAGCATTAGTCCGTTTGTTCGAAGGAGTGAGCAGCGCGCGCAAACCTGTAAAGCTGTCTGCCGTCACAAGCCCGCACGCAACCAACTCCCCGAGCGCTTCTTCGATCTGTGTTTCGAGCAGCGAAACCCCTTCGAGCAGGTCGGTGAAGAACGACGCGCCGCCGCTTACAAGGTATTCATAGATCGATTGCGCGGCCGATGAGAGATTGACGTCGCTTATTGAAGGCTGTGGGAACAGCGGCGCCCATAGCGATAGATTCTTTCTGTTTAGCAAAGCTATCGGGGTCGTGCGCACCGGACCCGATGCTTTCAAGCGTTCCGGTCCCGGACGCGGCGTCGTCAATCGCGCCCACATCACTTGCCCTGAAAGACAGAGCGAGTCGAGCCACGCCGGATCGTAGTCGACCATCCTTGCTGGAAAGATCTCGCCTTCCCAAGCAGCAGCGGGGGCTTCGAAACCCTCGAGCTGCGAGATCAATGCGGCGAGGCTTTCGGGACTCTCAACCTGATGTTCCGGCGCGAGCTTCTGCCAGGTGAGAAGAAAGCGCACAAGGTCCGCACTCGAGACGGGCTCAATCTCCTGGCGCAGACGATTCAGCGTGTAGCTATGAATTCGCGCGAGCAACCGCCGCGCGCACCACTCGGTCTCTTCAACACCTGGCGTGAAGCGCCCGCGCATCACGAACCCTTCGCCCTCCAGTCTCGCAAGCGCGGCTTCAATCGAGAGAGCCGGCACGCCCATCGAGCTCGCCAGCGCGCCGATAGTCGTCGGCCCAACTCCCTCGAGTCTTCCACGCACAATTTCAACAAGCGCATCGTCGCTCGTCCACGTAACAACAGCGAGAGCATCGGGCGCCGATATCGCCGGTTCAGTTTTGGATAGCGGGAAGATGGCCTGCAGTTGAGGCAGCCGTTCCGCGGCGACCCAAAGATCTCGACCGCCCGTGCGAAGAACCGCGGCTCGCCGATCCGCTTCAAGCTCGCTCAAGAAGGCGGGCCAATCTGGTTCACGGTTCCCTTCATCCGCTGTGATGAAGCCAAGCTCGACCAGTGCATCGTGCAACTCGTCAGCTCGATCGACCTGCGGCCACACCTCGTCGCGCACTCGCTCGATCGCTCCAACATCGAGGGCGCCAAGATCGGAAGCCGTCTCAGGATCAAGCCATCGCCTCTGAAAAACCGCGCGGGTTCTGCGCTCTTCAAGCGGCGCATCGTCCAGGTAGGCATACGGCCTCGCGTTCAAGATCTCCTGTGCGAGCGGCGAGGCTTCGACAACGTCGCGCGCGATCAAGGTCTTCTCGCCGCGCTCAATCGACGCGAGCAAAGCCTCGAGGCCTTCGATGTCCATCGCTTCTTCGAGGCAGTCCTGAACGGTCTGGTTCACAAGCGGGTGGTCGGGAATCTCGATGTCGCCTGCGGGCAGGTTCTCACCACACGCAACTTGATCCGGAAAAACGGCCGACAGCAGATCTTCGGCGAACATCCGTTGAAGCTGGGCCGGAATCTTTTTGCCCCCGCGACGCCGCGGGACGGCAAGCGCGCGAGTTATGTTCCATCGCCAGCGAATCTCAAACATCGGCGCGGCCAGCAGGGCTTGAGTCAGCAACGGTCGAACTGAAAACGAACGCAGATAATGAAAAACATCATCGAGCGCGAAGCTATGCGTCGCGCCCAGCGACAACACGATCGCGTCTTCGGTCGCGGCTGCCTGAAGCTCAAAGTTGAACTTGCGGCAGAATCGCTTGCGAAGCGCCAGCCCCCACGCGCGATTCAACCGGCTCCCGAAGGGCGAGTGAATCACCATCTGCTGTGACCCGCTCTCGTCGAAGAAGCGTTCGATCACCAGCGTCTCTTGCGAAGGCATCACCCCAAGCGCGACCTTCGCTCCTATCAGGTACTCGACTATCTGTTCGGCGGCAGCAGTTGAAAGACCGATCTCATCAATCAGCCACGCAAGAGTTGACCCCGCAGCATCGGGGTAAGCATCAGCGGCGAATCGGTCAGCGATCTCGGTGCGCAGCCGCGAGACCGCCGCGGAAAGCTCATGCGTTCGCGACGGCGCTTCGCCAAGCCAGAACGGAATCGAGGGCGGTTTGCCGTGAGCATCGGCGACTCGAACACGCCCGTTCTCGACCCTCACGATCTCCCACGACGTGTTCCCTAACTGGAAGATGTCGCCTTGCATGCTCTCGACTGCCCAGTCTTCGTTGACCGTGCCGATTACCTGATCTGTGGGCTCGAGCACGACGGTATAGTCGGCGTTGTCGGGGATCGCGCCGCCCGAAGTGATCGCCGTCAACCGCGCGCCTTTTCGCCCGCGCAACCGGTGGTTGATCATGTCGTGATGCAAGTAAGCTCCGCGCTTTCCTCGGCGAGTTGTGAACCCATCGCGCAGCATCTTCACTATCTCGTCGAACTCGCTTCGATCGAGGCTGCGATACGGATATGCGCGGCGGATCGTCTCGAACAACTGGTCCTCCGTCCATTCATCGCTTGCGACCGCGGCAACGATCTGTTGCGCGAGTATGTCGAGCGGCTTCTCGGGAATGGACAACTGATCCAACTCGCCTCGCCGAATCGAATCCAGCAGCGCCGCGCACTCAATCAATTCGTCGCGAGTAGTCGGAAAGATTCTTCCTTTCGGAAAGCCGGTCACGCTATGGCCCGACCTGCCGACGCGTTGAAGCAGGGTCGAAATCGCGCGAGTCGAACCGAGCTGGCACACCAGATCGATGTCGCCGATGTCGATTCCAAGCTCGAGCGAGGCCGTCGCAACCAGAGCTTTCAACTCGCCTGCTTTCAAGCGCTGTTCGGCGACAAGTCGTTGCTCACGAGCCAGGCTGCCATGATGTGAAGTCACGTTCTCGTCGCCGATGCGCTCGCCAAGATAACGCGCGACTCGCTCGGCCATCCTTCTGGTGTTGACGAACACGAGGGTCGTTCGATGAGTGACGATCAACTGAGCGAGACGATCGTAGACTTCATCAAAGACCTCGCCTGACATCACCGCGCCCAGCGGCGAGCCGGGGACCTCAATCGCGATATCGAGTTCGCGCTTGTGACCTGAGTCGATGATCGTGCAATTCGGCGTTCCGTCTTTGTCGATGTTCCGTGTTCCAACCAGGAATCGCGCGACTTCTTCGATGGGACGTTGCGTGGCCGAGAGACCTATGCGAACCAGATCGTCGCCGACAAGCGCTTGCAGTCGTTCGACGGAGAGCGCGAGATGCGAGCCTCTTTTGCTGCCCACCATCGCGTGGATTTCATCTACGATCAACGTGCGCGCGGTCTTAAGCATGCGCCGGCCGCCTTCGCTGGTGAGCAAGATGTAAAGCGACTCGGGCGTGGTGACGATGATGTGAGGCGGCCGCTTGATCATCGCTGTGCGTTCTGATGCAGGAGTGTCGCCGGTGCGAACCATCGTGCGAATGTTGATATCGTCCACCCCGAGCAACTTCAGTTCTTGCTGAATGCCTGCGAGCGGTTCCTGCAGGTTCTTCTGAATGTCGTTGCTCAGCGCTTTGAGCGGCGAGACATAGACGACGTGCGTGGTGTCTTCAAGCGAGCCGGCCAGCGCGAGCCTGACAAGATCGTCGATGGCCGCGAGAAAAGCCGATAGCGTCTTGCCGGATCCCGTAGGCGCCGAGATCAACGTATGCCGGCGTTCTTTGATCGAAGGCCACGCGCGTTCCTGCGACGGTGTCGGCGCGTCGAATTGCTTAGCGAACCAGTTGGCGACCGCGGGGTGAAAGAGGTTGAGGCTCATAGCGCGGTATTATACCAGCGGCTCTTATCGGAAAGAACCGGCGCTGGAGACAATGCAACAACCCTGTCGGCCTGCGTGAAAGGTACCGCCGGCGATGACCGTGTCAACGACTCTCGGCGCCAGATACCATCAACACAATGACGCCCTTCAGCGGGTGCCCGGGATGCCAATTCCCCTCATAGCTATGTTGAATGAGCGTCTCTTCCAACTACTTGTTAAGCCAACCCCGCTACAGTCGTTTAAGCAGTTGATCGTATTCAGCGTGAGAACCGATCCAAAACCAGTAAATCTGATCTGTCTCTAGCAATCCCACTGCCCGGTAGCCTATTCCCACACGCACTGCGTAGATTGCTTGCGGTTGGCTAACTCGCTTGAATTGGAGGCTAGGGTGATAAGGATCGGTTCGCCACAGCTCATAGGCTCGATCAGCTTGTTCTTGAATTGCACGTGGGAGCTGTTCAAGTAGCTTCCGGAACTGCTTTGTAGCTCGTGATCTCACAGACTCCGGTCACCACCTGGGAAAACGTCATCCAGCGGGTTAGTATCCCCGGCGCGGATTTCTTGCCGCGCCAGTTCAGATAGCCGGTCCCATTGCTGGTCAGTGGTCGCATTGAAGCGGGTTGTCCATTCTTCTTCATCCGCTAGTTCGGCAAGGATACGTGCGGCAATAGCATCCTGCTCCTCGGCGGGTCGTTTGCCAATCTCGGTGATAGCTCGCTCGAGTAGTTCAGTCATGCCTTCTGTCCTTCAGGCCATAGTAGTGATTGCAAATGGACCACGCAAGTTAAGGTAAGGGCCATTGGTCTAACGCCAATGGATGAGGAGCGCCGCTTTTTGGAGTCGCCTCCATCCTCTTGTTCGTCGCGTGTTTGGTTTCAATTTCTTATCGTTCGTTGTTTCAAACTCTCCCATCATGTTAAAGTCGAAACAAGTAAGGAGGAGTCACTGATGTCGAGTAGAACCTTAACCATAGATACACTGATACAGTCTGATTTATGGCGCGAGTTTGAGAAAACAGCCCGCGATAAACGTCGTCGCCCAGTTGAATTACTGGCGGATGTGATTGCTGATTTTCTCGAAACACAAGAAGGTGTGACTATATTCGACGACATCGAGCGCGACATCCGCCACACGAACTACACTGAAGACGATGCTGTTGAACTTGTAAAAACTTATCGTGCTTCACGGAGACAATCATAGCTCTCCAAGTTCTTGCAATAGCTCTAACGGCGTGACAATCTCAAAACGTAACCCGCGCAACTCCGCCTTCGGAATATCGAGCAAGTCATGATCACGCGACACGAGATACTTGGCTTTGCCAACGCGTGCCGTGGCGAGAAATTTATTGTCTGTGGCATCACGGCTCAAACGGACGCGGGTTCCGAGATTAACCTGTGTCACATAGGAAGCGGTGTCAAGACGAGCCTCAAGCAGTTTCAAAACATCGGGTGCGATGCCGGCATAAGCTTCCAAAACTCTTAGATATTCACGCTTAACGGGTGGGCTGATGATCAGTTGCAACTTACGCTGAGATTGCCACAAATCCATCACGCGACGATTGATGCCGTGGCGATCGTGTTTGATAAAGCGTGTGACAAACAGGTTCGTATCGAACACCACAGGAATACGGGCTCTTTTGCGAGGCACTTACTTTTCTCCATATTGTTGCCGGTAAGTGCGAACTAAATCCACTGCGTCATCTTCGGTGTACCCACTCTTGCGTCCTTCGCGTTCGATTGCGTCAAAGAGTTTGGAATCTCTTTGCGATTCGATGAACTCAGCCATCAATTGAGCCAGCACATCTACCGGTTTTTGCTTGGAAGAGCGGGCGGCGGCTTCAAACTCGCGGCGCAAATTCGATTGTAATAAAGCCTCAATGGTCATGTTTTGAAACCTCCTTTTTCGCTAGCAATTGTACCACGAGACACCTGGCACCCTGCGCCCGCGAGCTCGTCGAATCGGGAGTTATGCTGTGGGTCGATTTCAAAGTGAGGAAACCGCAAGATGATAGTCAGGCCGCGTTTCGACTAATCACCCGAGCGATCCGCGACGCTGCGCGGCAAGCCCATCGCGTCCGCGCGCTCAGTATCCGTCAAGAAGCGTGACGAGGCCACAGCATTGTCGAGTGGGGCCTGAAGCACCTGGCCTTGCGCGGCAACGATGACACCGAAGACCCAGAATAGACCGCCCACTATCGCGGCGAGGACGATCCCCACCTCGGTCAGCGCGCTAATGCTCAACGAGCCGACGACGATGATGCCGGCAAGCACCAAGCCGACAACTTTGATGATAGTTCCGAGTCCCACCAACCCCGCCCCAACGCGATACGCATCCTGGTACCTATTTACGACGGGCGACCTCAATTCGTCGATCGGGCGCTTCGTCGCGGAAGGGTCAGCCACGCCCGGGAACCGGAGTTCCTCACGGTGGATTTCTTCCTCTTCTCGCTTTCGTTTCACATAATCGCGGTTGTAATGGTCGTTCACACAGTTCATGACATGATCATCATTCTCTGTGCCGCACAGACATTGCCACATTGGAGAACCTCCTCTTCGTCAACCTAACTCTCAGATGAACAGCTCCACGGAGACGTGAAAGAACTCCGCAAGCGCCTTCGCTTTGCTCTTGCTGATCGCGCGCTTGCCATTGAGCACCTCGGAGGTCAGACCCTTCGAGCCGAACACCTCCCAAAGGTCGCTTGGTTTCAAGTCGCGAGCGGCCATCAGTTCCCGCAGGATGCTGAGAGGCGTCGCCTTTGAGCTCCTTTCGAGACGATAGTGCTCGGTCTCAAACTTCTCGATCAACGCGACAAGCAAGTCGAGCAAAGCGCTCTCTTCTGGAGTCAGGTTCTCTTCGCCCTTCGACATCAGTTGATCGACCAGGGCGAGCATACGTTCATTCTCTTCTTCGCTCGTGATTGCGCGAGGCTGGGCCTTGGCGAGCAAACGAGAATACTTCCTGGCATCGATCCGCACGCTAGGTACCGCAGTCATGTCTGTGATGTTCACGCGCTGTGAACCAAACGTCAAGCATTGGCGAGCTTCAGGGTTGAAGCGCAATCCGCGTAACTTCCAATCGTGGTTGACATCAGTCTCAGCTTGCAGTTTGCTTGATCCGTGCAATCAGAATCAAAGCCCAACTCATCGCGTGGCCGCGGGACGCCTGAGAATCCGCCCAATCGGTTCGAGCGGCTCGCGTATCTTCCAATCATCGACTCGCCTGATGATGAAGAACGCGCGGTAAAGACTCAATACTTGAAAGATGCGTCGCGGTCGCTGATCACCTTCAACGACAGCCCGGATGTCGGCTTCGAAGCGAGCATCAACCCGTATCGTGGCTGCGAGCACGGCTGCATCTACTGCTATGCTCGCCCCTATCACGAGTACCTCGGCTTTTCCGCCGGGCTCGACTTCGAAACAAAGATACTCGTCAAAGAAGACGCGCCCGAGTTGCTTCGCGCGGAGCTTGCTTCGCCCAAGTGGCAGCCGAAAGTCGTCGCCATCAGCGGGGTGACCGATGCCTATCAACCGATCGAGCGGAAGCTACAGCTCACGCGGCGATGTCTGGAAGTGCTGGCCGAGTTTCGCAATCCGGTCGTCATCGTGACCAAGAACCAACTGGTCACCCGCGACATCGATCTTTTGAAAGAGCTCGCGAGTTTCAACGCGGCGGCCGTTTGCGTGTCTGTCACCACGCTCGACGCTGAGCTAGCGCGAGTGATGGAACCGCGAACGTCAACGCCAGCGAACAGGCTTGACGCAATTCAAACATTGGCGGAAGCTGGCGTCCCCGTTCGCGTGTTGGTGGCGCCGATCATTCCAGGCTTAACGGATCACGAAATTCCTTCGATCATTCAGGCCGCGGCGAAGGCCGGCGCCAGCCACGCGGGTTACGTGGTGGTGCGCTTGCCGCATGGTGTCGGCGAGCTGTTTGAGAAATGGTTAGAGGAACACTTTCCCGATCGGAAGAAGAAAGTGCTCAACCGGATTCGCGAGATGCGCGGCGGAAAGCTGAACGATCCGAGCTTCGGTTCACGGATGAGAGGCGAGGGCGTCTTCGCCGAACAGATCAGGTCGATGTTCAAGCTCGCGTGCCGCAAGGCCGGGATCGAGGGAGGCGGGCCGGAGCTTTCTACCGCGGCGTTCCGGCGGCCGAGCGGCCCACAGTTAAGTTTGTTTGAAACCCAAAGAGACTAAACCGCGGAGGACGCGGGGGAACGCGAAGCCCGTCAAAACTATGGGAAGCGACAGATTTCCAGTCACGCGGTTGTCCGCAATCGTCGCCGCTTCAAGCTCAGATCAGGAGGAACGAAACCGCGCGTTCGAAGTCCTCATCGCCGCCTACTGGATGCCGGTCTACAAGTACATCCGCATCAAATGGAACAAACCTACCGAAGACGCTCGAGACCTCACTCAGGGTTTTTTTCTGGAGGCGATGGAAAAGAACTTCTTCGCCCGATACGACGCGTCGAAGGCAAAATTCCGAACCTTCCTTCGAACCTGCTTGGATGGTTTCGTCGCGAATGAAAACAAGGCCGCTCACCGCATCAAACGCGGAGGCGACGCGACGATTCTCTCGCTTGATTTCGACGGCGCCGAAGAACAGTTGAAGATCGCGACGCCCCCCGCCGCAAACGCAATCGATGACTACTTTGAAAAGGAGTGGGCGCGAAGCGTGTTTAGCCTCGCCCTTGAAAGCTTTCGCCTTCGCCTGGCCGAGTCCGGGAAAGAGATTCACCTTCGGCTATTCGAGCGATACGTGCTTGACGACGACGATGATGGGCCGAAGACAAGCTACAAGGCTCTCGCGGCGGAGTTCAATCTCTCTACAAGCGACGTTACGAACTATCTTGCATACGCGCGGCGCGAGTTTCGCCGAATCATTTTGGAAAAGCTTCGCGAGATGACCGCAACCGACGAAGAATACCGGCGCGAAGCCCGCGCGCTTCTTGGAGCCGCCCCGTTATGAAATGCCACATGAAATGCCATGAGATGGCTCTCTGACAACGCCGTCCAGCGCCTGCGCGAAGAAGCAGACTTGCCCGATCTTGGCAGCTCGAAGTACCTGGTCGTTCACAAACTGGGCTCGGGCGGGATGGGGACGGTCTATCTCGCGCAGGACATCGACCTCGGCCGTAAGGTCGCTGTGAAGGTCATGAACGTGGCCGAGCAGACGGGCGCGCTTGCCGCGCGAATGACGCGGGAAGCCAGGATAGTCGCGCTGCTCGAACACCCGAGCATCGTTCCAATACACGATGTTGGTGCGCTTGATGACGGCCGGGTCTTCTACGCGATGAAGCTTGTGCAGGGTGCGCGGCTCGATGAGTTCGCTACCGGCGCGACGTCCCTCTCCGATCTGCTGCGGATCTTTCAAAAGGTCTGCGAAGCCGTGGCATTCGCTCATACGCGGGGTGTGATTCATCGCGACCTGAAGCCCGAAAACATCATGGTTGGTCCGTTCGGCGAAGTGCTGGTCATGGACTGGGGCGTGGCGAAGGTGCTGAGCCACCCAAGAGCTGAAGTAGCTGCCGGCTCGCCAGAGAGGACCGAGCTCGGAGTCATCGAAGATGCCGACCTTGTGGCGACGCTTCCACTTATTGACGCCGGCTCGCCCTCCGACACGAGCAGTGGAACCGTGATCGGCACGCCGGCTTACATGGCGCCCGAGCAAGCGCTCGGCAAAACTGAACTCCTCGACCAACGCACTGACGTTTACGCGCTTGGCGCGGTTCTTTACTTTCTGCTCACAAGCCGCCCGCCGTCCGAGTTCGCCCGGCCAGCGGATGACCGGGAAACCCATTCTCGCCCGCTTCATCCACGGGAGATCAACTCAAAGATTCCGCGCGCGGTCGAGGCCATCTGTTTGAAAGCGATGTCCGAGCAGCGTGACGCCCGGTATGCGAGCGCCGAAGAAATCGCCGGTGAGGTGATAAGGTTTTTGGACGGCCAGCCCGTCTCAGCTTATCGGGAGAACATCTTCGAGAAGGCCGGTCGATGGCTGAGCAGGAATCGCTTCATCGTTCTGCTGATCGTCGCCTACCTGATAATGCGGCTGATTGTATTTTTCTGGGTGGGGCGTTAAAGACGCCGCCGAGAAAGTTTAATAGAATTGAGAAGCGTCAACAACAACTAAGGAGAACTGCAAATGTCGAAGCCAGTGCTTGGTTTAGTGCTCGGTGGAGTGTTGGGAGTATTTGACGGACTGACCGCGTGGTTCACGCCGGCGGTCAGAGATCAGTTGGCGGGAATTGTAGCCGGGTCCACGATCAAGGGCTTGATCGCCGGCATCGCGATCGGCTTCTTTGCCAAAAAGTTCAACTCGCTGCTGCTGGGAATTGTCTTCGGACTCGCCGTGGGGTTCTTGCTCGCATTCCTCGTAGCGTTCCTTCAGAAGGATCATTACTTCGAGATAATCCTTCCGGGCTCCATCCTGGGTCTGGTCGTCGGCTTCGCGACGCAGAAGTACGGCCGGCCCAGCACGCAAACGGCAAACGCTAGCCGCTAGCCGGGAAGTTTTTCGATTGCGTGCCGGCGGCGATTATTCATCATCACGAACGGAGATTCACTGTGCTTATACCGCTTATGCTGGTTCTTTTGCTGTCGGTGATAAGCTCCACTCAGGGAGACAATTCGCCCGACGTCTGGAAGCCGCTCAACTTTTTTGCCGGTTCCTGGGAAGGAACCGGCAAGGGGCAGCCCGGCAACTCTAAGATCGAACGCGAGTATCAGTACGTGCTCAACAGAAAGTTTCTTCAGGCGCGGAACAAGTCGGTTTATCCGCCACAGAAGGCAAATCCAAAGGGCGAAGTGCACGAGGATTGGGGGCTGTTTAGCTACGATCGCAACAGAGGGCAGTTCGTGCTGCGGCAATTCCACGTCGAAGGGTTCGTTAGCCACTATGCTTCTGAACGCGAGCCTTCGGACGGAAAGACGTTGAGGTTTGTTTCCGAGAGCATCGAGAACATCGGTGCAGGGTGGAGAGCGAGGGAGACTTATCGAATCGTCGGCGAAAATGAATTCATCGAGACCTTTGAGCTGGCCGCGCCGGGGAAGGAGTTCGAGGTCTACACGGAGAGCCACTTCAAGAGAAAGAAGTAGCGGCACCGAGTCCAAGTTTTTGACGACCCACAGGAGACGCATGCAAGTTAATCTCAAAGCAGAACACGCACTGACCGAAGTCAAGGCGGCTACCGGCAAGAGCTGGGAGGAATGGTTTTCAGCTCTCGACAAGCGCGGAGGCATCGCGCAGGGCCGGCGAGACATCGGCACCTTCCTCTACGCCGAGTGCAAGCTTGATCCATGGTGGTGCGCGACCATCAACGTTCAATACGAAGCCGCGCGCGGCGTGGCCGAAAAGGACGGCCGGCCGAAGGGCTACATGATTTGCGTCACGAAGACGATCGCCGCGGCGGTCGATAAGGCTTATGAGGCGTGGGCTACGTCTGAAGGTTTGAATCAATGGTTCTCGAAGAAGAACAAGGCTGAAGTCGCCGACGGCGGGCGCTACTCGAACGACGACGGCGAAACGGGCCTCTTCAAGCGAGTCCGCAAGAACAAGGGCCTCAGATTCACGTGGGAGAATCCCTCGCATACCTCGCCAACGATCGTGGACGTGGTCTTTCAAGACAAGGGAAAAGGGGAAACCGGGGTGATGATAACCCACGATCGAATCCAGAAGCGCGAAGAAGCCGACGGGCTGAGAGAAGGATGGGGGCAGGCGCTCGACCGCTTGAAGACGTGGCTGGAGGCGTGAGAGCTTGCGCCGCCTTTGTTCTTTGCGGCTTTGCGACTTTGCGCGAACCCCCTTCTCCCGTGAGTGAGTTGCTGTTCATCTGCTTAAGAAGATCGCCTGGGCAAGTAGCGCTCGCTATTACAGCGTCGCTTTTCAGCTTTAAGGCCGTAGCGTAGACTGTCCAGTCTGCGTCTTGCGCCCGATTCCATTCGGTTGGATGTAAGGCGCAGACTGGACAGTCTACGCTACATGGGAGGAATCGACGATGCTTTCAGTTGGAGAAAAAGCTCCGCCCTTCACGGTGAATGACGCTGATGGAAACAAGGTCAAGCTCTCGGACTTCAAAGGCAAGAAGGTTGTTCTTTACTTTTACCCGAAGGACCTGACGCCCGGTTGCACGATTGAAGCTTGCGCGTTTCGAGACGATATCGGCGCGTTGAAGAAACTCGGCGCAGTGGTGCTCGGCGTCTCCGCCGACGATGAAAAATTGCATCAGAAGTTTCGCGCGAAACACGACCTGAACTTCCCACTGCTCGCCGATGTGAACCACGAGCTGTCGGAAAAGTACGGCGCGTGGCAAGAGAAAAGCATGTACGGCAGGAAGTATTGGGGGATCGCGCGGATCACTTACATCATCGACGAGAACGGGAAGATCGCTAAGGTGTGGCCCAAGGTCAAAGCCGACGGCCACAGCCAGGAAGTTATCGAGGCGATCAAATCACTCGGGTGAGGAACGGCTCTCGATCCCCGGAAGCAAATCCCGATCACCTAACCAGAGGTGCGATCTTCTTCAGATCGTCGATGAAAGGGGCAAGGTCGGTCGGCCTCTCGGGAATAAGACTTCTGCTGAGCCTTGAGATTTTCGCCTGGCCACGACTCTGCAACCAATTGGCGTCCTTAATAATTGATATTATGCTTGACAGCAATACACGAACAAGCGCAGAGTTATTTTCGAAAATCTTCAGAGATTTTCGATTCGAGGACATCCCTCGTGGGCGCCTCCGGCGATTCAAGAGCACGCTATTGAAAGAGGGACGCCGCCGAGGGACGACCTACATGCTTCTGAAGGAACCGCTTTGAAGCTCGCGTTTTCAAAAGCAGAAATCCAATCCGAGCTGGCGCAGCGTTTCGGCTCTGCGTTCAAGCTGCGGGAGAAACCGGCGGCAGAAGTGATGTCCACCGGCATCCCCGAAGTCGATCGCATTGCGGGCGGTCTCCCGCGGGGAGCCGTCACTGAAATTCTCGGTCCCGCATCATCGGGCCGCACAAGCTTTCTTCATTCTGCGCTGGCCGCGTCCACTACTTGTCAGGAAGTATGCGCTCTGGTGGACGCCAGCGACTCGTTCGACGCCACATCGTCTGCCAAGGCCGGCGTAGACTTCCAGCAACTGCTCTGGATACGCTGCGCCTCGAACGTCGAGCACGCAATCAAAGCAACCGATCTTCTGTTGCAGAGCGGCGGCTTTGGGCTGGTAGCACTGGACCTTGGAGACATTTCTCCCCAGCAGTCTCGCCGCATTCAATTGAGCTGGTGGTTTCGTTTCCGCCGAGCGATCGAGAACACGCCGACGGCAATGCTTGTAATCAGCCGCGATCCAAACGCGCGGTCTTGCGCATCGCTTGTCTTGGAGCTGAACAGAGAAAGCGTGGAGTGGTTGCGGCCATCCGCATCGCCTGGCCTAAAAGAAGCCTTGCTTCCGACGTGTGCGAATCTCCTCGGCGGCTTTCAGCTTCACGTCCAGCGATGCAAACCGGTGTGTCTGGATGAACGAGAAGCTCGCTTTGAAGCGAAAGGTTGTTGGCTCGGTTGATTCGCATATAAAAATCAACAGCTTCAGTCAAAGTCGCAAGTGCGCAATTCAATCCTGCGAGCCTCAGCATGGTTGCGCGCTCGTTCCCACTCAGCTCCTATTTGATTTCACTCGCTCAGGATCAAGATCTCAACAACTCCTTATTCTTTTCTTTCATTCAAACCCACAAAACCTGCACTTCTTGCTCAACCTGTTTGAACTCGGGATCGCCGGTCACCACGTGAGCTTTTCGGTCCTTCGCCAGAGCAGCCGCGAAACAGTCGGCATATGACATTTTGCATCTCGACTTGAAAGAAGCAGCTATTTGCGTGATGCCCCAGTCGGCGTCGATGATTTCGATCCCGAGCTCCTTTATCTCTCTCAAACAGCGTTCGGCATCAGGCTGAGAAACCTCGCGCGCGACGATATACCAAACTTCTCCGACGTTGATGACGGACATCAGCAGAGGGGTGCCTTCCTCGTGAGCATCGGCCAAGATGTCGGCTATCTTCTCGCCCGACGGTTCGTCTTCGAGGTATGCCATTACGGCCCACGAGTCCAGGACAATCGCCTTAGGCTTCTTAGGCATCAGAGATCCCTCTCGCGCTTCTTCTCAGCCATCAATGCTTTAAGTAGCCCTTTGCCACGATACCTCCCACGCAGCCCGTGAATGTATTCACGGGTTATTGGTTTAAGGATTATCTGTCTTGCCTCCTCGTCCACCTGTATGTGGATACGAGTTCCTTCTTTGATGCCTAGCTTTCGTCGTACTGACGACGGGATAACAATCTGACCCTTGGAAGTCGCGGTGGTCTCCATGAACTTGTCTCCTCGTTTAGCCGGGTATGCTGGTTGGTTGAAATTCTAACAATGGCGAGAAAGTAAGTCAACACCATTGTGGCTTACTTAATTAGAAAAGTAGGCCGAACAATACCGCGCCCACTACACAGCGCTACGGGGTCCGGTTTCGGAGCTTCTCGACCGCCGCTTCGTTGATGTGCTTGTGAAGGATCGCCACCAGTTGGGAGGCTTCGACAACTGAGAGAGAAAATGCCACTGTGTTATCTCCGGCGTCGATCGTCAGGTTTATAGCTCCGCTGCGATGGTCGATTTCAAAAGAACTCCCCTTAGCCTGAAAAGTATCCATTTAAGTCTCCCGATTATTCGCTTACCATCTCGAACAATTGTTTCTCCGTGATTGTGTGCACTCCAAGTTTCTGCGCCCTAGCCAGCTTTGATCCCGGATCGGCGCCCAGCACCAGGTAGTCCAGCTTCTTTGAAACCGATGGCAGCACCATGCCGCCGCGCTCTTCGATCCATTTCTCCGCCGCGCTTCGCGGCATTGTTTCAAGCTTGCCGGTGATGATGAAGGTCTTCCCTACCAGAGGCCCGCGCTTGACGGCGCGTTCTTCTTTTTCCATCTTAAGCCCGGCTTGGCGAAGCCTCTCAACCAGCTTCCGATTCTGCGGGTCTTGAAAGTACTCAAAGACGCTGTGCGCGATTCGCGGCCCGATGCCCATTATACCTGCTATCTCTTCTTCGCTTGCGTTCAGCAAGCCGTCGAGATCGTGAAACGCCCTGGTGAGCAGAGCGGCCACCCCTTCGCCAATGTGCCGGATCCCCAGCGCGAACAAAACATTTTCGAACGGGCGCTTCTTGCTCTCTTCGATGGCCGATTGCAGATTCCGAATTGACTTCTCTTTGAAGCCCGGTAGCTGCCCCAGTTGCTCTTCGGTCAGCGAATAAAGATCGGCCGCGTTACCAATGAAGCCGAGTTCGAGCAGCTTCCATATGGTCGACGGACCGAGCCCGCGAATGTCCATCGCGCCGCGGCTTACGAAGTGGTTCAAGCCTTCGAAGATCTGAGCGGGACATTCGCGATTGACGCAATAGGCCATCGCTTCGCCCTCTTCGTGGACGACCCGCTGCCCACAGGACGGGCACTTGTCCGGGTACCGGAAGATCTTTTCTTTGCCGGTGCGTTGTTCCAGCACCGGACCGACCACTTGAGGTATTACGTCACCCGCGCGTTTGACTACAACCATGTCGCCGACGCGAATATCTTTACGCCGAACGTCGTCTTCATTGTGCAGAGTCGCGAGCTTGATCGTGACTCCGCCGAGACGAACCGGCTCGAGCACGGCGTAAGGATTCATCGACCCGGTACGGCCGACATTGACTCCGATCTCTTTGAGTCTGGTAGTCGCGACTTGTCCGGGAAACTTGTAAGCTATCGCCCATCGCGGGTCGCGGCTGACAGTGCCCAGAACTCTTTGATCCTCGAGGTCGTCAACCTTGACCACGACGCCGTCTATTTCATAGTCGAGCGATTCGCGCTTTGGTTCCCAACCGCGGCAAAACTCGAGCACGCCCTCGATCGATTCGTGCCAGCGATAGTTCGTGTTAACAGGGAAGCCCCACTCCTCAAGCGTCTCCAGAATCTCTTTCTGTGACTTGATCTCGCCGTTCTCGATGTACCCGATCGCGTAGCCAAAAAATGAAAGCGGGCGAGATTTCGAGACCCTGGGATCGAGCTGGCGGATTGCACCCGCAGCCGCGTTGCGAGGATTGGCGAACTGCGCCAGCCCCTGGTCGGCCCGCTCTTCGTTGAGCGCGTTGAAAGTCGACAGCGGCAAATAGACTTCGCCGCGCACCTCCATTTCCGGAATGCGTTCGCCGCCGGCCTTGAGTCTGAGCGGGATCTGTTTGACCGTTTTCAGATTGGCGGTCACTTCTTCGCCGACAACGCCGTTGCCGCGAGTCGCGCCTCTGACAAAACGGCCGTTCTTATAGGTGAGCGCGATCGCCACTCCATCAATCTTCAACTCGGTGACGTAGGCCGCTTCTTCGCGTTCCAGCAAACCGCACACGCGCCGGTTGAATGCGCGCAGCTCTTCTTCGCTGAAGGCGTTGGCGAGCGACAGCATCGGCGCGTGGTGTTCGACTTTGGTGAACCGCTCGAGCGGCTCGCCGCCGACTCGCTGGGTCGGAGAGTCGGGAGACGCAAGTTCAGGATGCTCCTTCTCGAGCTCGAGCAGCTCGCGGAACATCCGGTCGTATTCGGCGTCCGAAATTTCAGGGGTGTCCTTAACGTGGTAGAGATAGTTGTGGTATTCGAGCTTTTGCCGAAGGTCGGCGACGCGAGCGGCAATGCGGTCTATGTCGATTTGAGTAGTCATCAGTTCTCTAGAGCGAAGACCTTGGTCGGGCATCTAGTCTCGTCCGAAACCATCCATGTGTTTCTTGTTATACGAGAGATCGGGTGGTCCTCCAGAAACACAGCCGATGAGAGTTTTGGCGAGCGCCGCGAAAGATTCGGGCGGAGGTTCCGCAGTTCGAGCGAGATAGTGCGTTAGTGCGGCACGGACTATTGCCGATTTCGTAGTCCCCTGTTGCTTAGCTGCGGAGGTGAGCTTCGCATCGAGCGTCTTGGACAATGTCAGGGATATCGTTTTCATGTTTGTCCTAGTAGAGCCAGAGGTTCATCGTATGACAGACTCTTAGCCTAATCAACCGGTCAATAAGAGTCCTGCGAAACTACGGCCGTTATCTCGTAGAAAGTCGGCTGGACGCGCGTCACTTGACGCGATATTTGCGATTCAAGAATTTCTCGCACCGGCGCCGGGGGGTCGTATCCTGTCGTTGTTCAGCGGATCCCTGGGCTTATCCCATAAAGCCAGTCCGTAGTACTCACCGATCATCCTGCGATAGCGAGAAAGCCATAGTCGATGTAATGCTGTGGGCCCGCCAATCGGATCTCTGAAGGGAAGAAACTATGCACGAGGCTCATTGTGAACTGCGCTCCGCTCGGATTCACTTTCCGGCTGATCAAGAGCGAGGTTGGATATGAACGATCCACCAACTGCGTTGGTGGGATTCGGAACCCGCGCCCAGCGCCAAGTGTCCCGTGTAGGCTGAGTATGAACGCACCACCAACTGCGTTGGTGGGATTTCACCTGAATACTCGTGTTGTCATCGACTTTTTCAACAGCCTGTTAGGGGTCTTTTGGTTAATGAAAATCGTGCGAAGCCGCGGCCGTCATCGCGTACGACAGCGGCTGAATGCGCCGAGCTTTGACGTGAATCACCCCATCCTGATTCTGCAACACGCCGTCGATCAGAAGCAGCGGCTGATTCACCAACACTAAATGATTGCGGTCGAAGATATCCGGCGTAACGATTATGTTCGAGATGCCGGTCTCGTCTTCCATGCTCAAGAACAAAAACCCTTTCGCCGTTCCGGGCCGTTGGCGAACGATGACCCACCCGGCAACCCTTACCCAAACGCCGTTGCGTATCTCGCGCAGATCAATCGCACGCTTGACACCGAGCTTGTTCAATTCGTCGCGGCGATAAGCGAGCGGATGCTTTCCTACCGTAAGCCCTGTTCCGCGAAAGTCCGCGTTCACCCGCTCTTCTATCGTCATAGGCGGAAGCGGCGATTCGGCATTCTGATCCTTCTGTTCTTTGAGCAGAGGCCCAACCGCCCGAGCCGCGCGTTCGACTTGCCAAAGCGCGCTGCGACGATGCAAGAATTGACCGTCGACCGTCGACCGCCGACCGTCTACTGCTGACCGACCGTCGACCGTCGACCGCCGACCGTCTACTACTGACTGACCTCTGATGAAATTCAGCGCGCCAACCTCTGCGAGTTTTCTCATCTCATCCTTGCGAAGCTCGGGCACGCGGTTGTGCAGATCGTCGATGTCAACATACGAGCCCTTCGCACGTTCACGCACGAGCGCGCACGCGGCTTCTTCTCGAAGCCCTTTTACGTATCGCATGCCAAGCCGAAGATCGGGGGCTGGGGGTCGGGGGTCGGGGGTCAGGGGTCGGGGATTGGGGGTTGGGGGTTGGGGATTGGTAGACGAATAAGAAGCTCGCTCTTCAGCAACCCAACCCCCATCCCCTGACCCCCATCCCCCATCTTCAATCGTGCATTCCCAGTCCGAACAAGTGATGTCGATGGGCTTGATCTTCAGCCCGTGCCGCTGCGCGTCCTTGATAATCGTAGCCGGGTGATAGAAACCCATCGGTTGATTGTTCAGGATCGCAGCAGTGAACGCGGCAAGATAGTGGCACTTCAAATAAGCGCTTGCGTATGCGATCAGCGCGAAGCTCGCAGCGTGCGATTCGGGGAAGCCATATAGCGCGAATGAAGTAATTGCTTGAACGATTTTATCCTGAGTCTCGCCGGTGATTCCGTTGCGCTCCATGCCACGCCGCAGCTTGATATCGATTTCCTGCATGCGCGCTTCGGAACGCTTGAAGCCCATCGCGCGCCTGAGCTCTTCGGCTTCACCTCCGGTGAAGTTCGCGCAGATCATCGCGATGCGCAGCAACTGTTCTTGAAACAGCGGCACCCCGAGCGTGCGCTTCAACACCGGTTCAAGCGAAGGGTGCAAACACGCAGGCTCTTCCCTGCCAAGCCGCCGATTCAGATAAGGATGGACCATGTTGCCGACTATCGGGCCGGGTCGAATGATGGCCACCTGCACCACGATGTCGTAAAACTTTTGAGGCCGCAACCGCGGAAGACAAGACATCTGCGCGCGGCTTTCGACCTGGAACAAGCCAATCGTGTCAGCCTTACACAGCGCGTCGTAGACAGCCGGGTCGTCTTGCGGAAGATGCGCCAGATCTACTTCCTCATCGTAATGATCGCGAATCAACGTCAGGCATTCTTCAATCGCAGCCATCATTCCGAGGCCCAGCAAATCGACTTTGATGATGCCCATATCGGCGCAGTCTTCTTTGTCCCACTGAACGACCACGCGGCCGGGCATTGCCGCGGGCTCGAGCGGAACAACCGAATCGAGTTGTCCCTGACAGATCACCATCCCGCCCGAGTGCTGACCCAGATGGCGCGGCAGGTCTTGCACGGCCACATAAAGCTCGAAGAATTTCTTGATGCGCGGGTCCAACAGATCGAGCCCGGCGTCGCGGAACTGACGCTCGGTTGTGTCCTTCGGATCGTGCCATTCAAAAGCGCGCACCAGACTTGAAAGCCGAGTGATCGTTTCTTCATCAAAGCCCATCGCCTTGCCAACTTCGCGCGCCGCCGAACGGCCGCGATAAGTGATGCAGTTTGCGGTCATCGCCGCGCCGTGTGTGCCGTAACGCTGATAGACGTGTTGAATCACGCGCTCACGCTGATCGCCGCTCGGCAAATCGAGGTCTATATCCGGCCATTCGCCTCGTTCTTCGGAGAGGAAGCGTTCGAACAACAGCTCCATGCCGACCGGATCGACGGCGGTTATTCCAAGCGAGTAACACACCGCGCTGTTGGCCGCCGAGCCGCGGCCTTGAACCAGGATTCTTTGATCCCGGCAGAAGTTGATGATGTCCCAAACGATCAGAAAGTAACCCGCGAGATGAAGCTTCTCGATCAAGGCAAGCTCGCGATCGATCTGTTGAAGCGCACGCTGGTAAGTCGGCGTTCCGTTCGCGCCGGTGTAGCGCCCCCGCGCGCCTTCGCAGGTGCGCTTGCGAAGAAACGAATCCATCGTCTCGCCGGCGGGGACGGGATACTTCGGAAATTCATACCCGAGATCCTCGAGAGTGAACTCAAGCCGGGAAGAAAGCTCAACCGTATTTGCGATTGCCTGGGGCAGGTCGGCAAACAGCTTCGACATTGAAGAAGCCGTCTTTAAATAACGTTCGGAATTTCGACCGAGCAATCGCCCGGCAGCTTCAAGCTGCACATGGTTACGAACACAGGTCAACACGTCGGCAAGCTGACGGCGCGCGGCGCTGGCGTAGCACACGCCGTTGGTGGCAAGCAGCGGGAGCCTGAGCCTTCGCGCTATTTCTATCAGCGCCTGATTGCGCGATTCTTCTTCGCGATTGAAATGGCGTTGAAGCTCGGCCTGGACGTTGCCCCTCCCGAATATGTCAACAAGCCTTTCGGTTAACCTGGCCGCTTCATCAAGACCGCCGCTTCCGAGCGCGTGCGAGAGCGGCCCATCATCTCCGCCGGTCAAACAAGTCAATCCCCCGGCATGCTCAGCCAGTTCGTCCAAGGTGGCCGCGACTTCGCCGGGCTTTGCGTGCTTCGGAGCGCGAAGCTTAATTAGAGTGATCAAGCGGCAGAGGTTCTGATAGCCCGCGCGGTTCCGGACTAACAAAGGAAGAGTCGTGATGCGCGGGGACTCGTGATGCGTGATGCGTGATGCGTGACCGGTTGCGAGTACAACGCTTATCTCTGCGCCGATGTGAGCTTTGATCCCGGTCTTTTTCGCCGCCATATGAAACCGCGGCGCGCCGTAGACCCCGTCGCGGTCGAGCAGCGCCATCGCCGAGCCTCCGAGTTCCGCGCACACGGATGCCAGTTCTTCCGGAAGCGACGCGCCTTCCAGAAAGCTGAACGCGGATCGCGCGTGGAGTTCAACGTAGTCTTCGGTCATAACCAACTCTGCGTCTTTGCGAATCTTGGCGGTCTTTGCGCGAAACGTTTCTCTGCGAATCATGTTTCGCGCAAAGAGCGCCAAGTTCCGCAAAGCTCGCTACGGCCATTTAGCAATCAGTCATATACCCCTTCAACAAACCACGCATCACTCCGCAAATCGTGATAGATGCGATAGAGCGTTCCCTTCTCCGAAGAAGCATCAGAACCAGCAACAGCTACATCCCACTCGTCGCGAGACCAGCGGTCCTCGGTCCACCAATCACCCGAAGTGCGCCACGGACCCGCCAGATGCAAAATCTTGCCGCGTATGCTTCGACCGGCTGCGGCTTGCGCTTTGATCCGAGTCGGCCAGCCGCCTGGTGTTTCGACTTCCGCGCGCAACGGAGGACGAAACACTCTGAAGCCAAGAACGGATCGAGAATGGAGGATTGAAGATCGAGGATTGGCTCGCCCCCTCGCCCCCTCGCCCCCTCGCCCTGTCAGGTTATTAGCTCCGCGCGCTCGGCGTCCTCTGCGGTTAACGTCTCTCTTCACGATGAAACGCTTGATGCGAAAAGCTCCCGGCCGATGCGTGTTCACCAACTCAGGCGAGCCGACGTTGTTTGCACCGACCAGTCTGGCGAGCCGCGCTAACGTCAGCTCTAACTTTTCCGGTTCAGGCGCGAGCGGCTGAAACAGTCCGTTCTGTATCGATCGGGGCTTCGCCGGTTCGCAGGTGATCGACACCGCGACGATCGCACACTTTGGTGGATGCGATTCGATGTCCAGCAGCAGCAACTTCAAAAAGACTCTGCCGTCGCGCATCGGAAAAGGCAGGCGAATCGCTCGCTCGTGTTCGGTTTTATCTTCAAGCTTCAATCGAAGCCTCAGTTCATCCACCGCCAGCCCGTGTGCTTGCAGGTTTGCGCAGAGCTGATTCAACAGTCGGGCAAGAATGAAAGAGAGCGGTTCGAGAAGCTCGATAGGATCATCAAGCTCGAGGGATTTCTCGAACCCCGGCGCCGGCTTCGAAAGCAACAACGGGCGATCGGTTTCACCGCAAGCGAGCTTTTGCAACCGCACACCCTCAGGCCCGAGCCGCTCGGAGACTCCCGCTTCGGGCAATGCCGCGAAATCGCGAAAGCTTCGGATGCCCCAAAGCTCGAGCGTCTCTAAAATCTCCGCCGCGCGATCAGCTTCGACGCGAGCCAGAGAAGCATCCAGCGACGCGAGCGGCAAATCACCGAGGCGTTTTGCTTCTTTGCCGGGATGGATGACGGTTATGCCACCGAAACTTCTTGCCGCATGAATGGCCGCATCAGGATCTCGAGCAATGGCTACATTGACTTTGAGACCGAGCTCCGCGGCGTGGCGCGCGATCTCTTTTGCAATCTCGCGAGGCGAGCCGAACAACAACTCGCAGCCTTCGATGTCCAGCACGACCGTGTTCCCGGCGGTCTCTTCCACCAGCGGCGAGAACGCGTAAGCACAGTCCACCAGCGTCGCATGATTCTTGAGATTGGGGCTATGAATACACGCGAACATTTCAAATCCGTTCCGAGCTTTCCCAGTTATCCGAAAATCCATCGAATATATACGAAAATAATCTAAAATCGTCAAGCTCTCGAATCTCCGTTGCTTTCAGGGGCGAAGCCTTGATCCATGTGCCTCTGTGTCGTGATAATCGAGTGTCGCGAATGGCAGAAAAGAAAAACAAAAGATCGGAACACATGAGCGATGCGTTGTTTGGTGAGTTAAAGGAATCGCTAGGGCAAGCTTTGCAACATGCTCGCGGCAAGTCTTTCCAAAACATCATCGACGAGCTGCGGGAATTCTATGGCCCGCCCGAGCCACCCAAGGTCACCGATCCGCTGGGGATCATCTTGCTCGAGAACGTCGCTTACCTGGTGAGTGACGAGCGCCGCGAGCAAGCCTTCGACGCTCTTCGCGAGCGAGTCGGCCTAACGCCGCCTGAAATCCTCATGGCTCACGAGGAGACCTTGCTCGAAGTGGCCCGCCTCGGGGGAATGCATCCTGCCGCGCGGGTGGAAAAACTCCGGCGCATCGCGCAGATTGCGCTGCAACAGTTCGATGGCGACCTCGACAAAGTCCTCAAGCTGCCCCTTGCTCAGGCAAAGAAATCATTGAAGAAGTTTTCGGGAATCGGTGACCCAGGCGCGGAAAAAATATTGCTCGTCTCGAAGACCCATCCGATCCTCGCACTGGATTCGAACGGGCTGCGAGTGCTGCTGCGACTTGGCTATGGCGAAGAGCGAAAGAGCTACTCTTCGACCTATCGCTCGGCGCAAGAGGCGGTCAAGGACGAGTTGAAGAAAGACTACGATTGGTTGATTGCGGCTCATCAACTACTGCGCCGTCACGGGCAGGAGCTGTGCAAAAGGATCGAGCCGTTGTGCCCGTCCTGCCCGGTGAAATCGAGCTGCCGATACTATCAAGAGAATGCGCGGAAGAGCATGGAGTTCAGGCTTTAGCCTGGGTTCTTCCCCGCTTCGCAAAACAAACCCAGGCTAAAGCCTGAACTCCATGCCCTTTGAACGTCGCAGACCATAGGCTTTGTGACGGACCTTTCCTCTAGACGACACCAACCCCTGAGCTTCGAACTCGCGCAGTATTCGCCCCGCGCGGTGGTAATCAATTGAGAGCCACATCTGCAGAATCGCGTGCGATGCCTGGCCAAACTCGGTCACCACGACAAGCGCGTCGTCGTATAGTTCGTCGGGCACAGACGCGTCGGCATCGCAGGGTTTCGCCGGTTGACTGGTTTCATGCTCGGCATCGCCGAGATTGGACAGTGAAGCCTCGCGTTGTTGGTTAGCGCGCGCCGCGGCGCTCGGGGTCGCCTCGATCATCAAGAGAATCTCTTCCAGTTCGCGGCGCAACTCTGACAGGCGAAGCTCCAGATTGGACGAGTCCATCGATACCTCAAATGCTGATCGCGAAGTGGGGGTTGCTGCGACAGAATATCACAGATCGCGCGGGGGCTGCGCATCCAGTGAATGGCGCAGAAGTGTGCAACGGGAACTAGCTCCTCATCCAAGGCGGGTTCCTTTTTGCGATTCGCTCGTACACCGGGCATGTCACAGCGTGCGCGCCGGGAAGATAACCGGTGCTGAGCAGGAACTCGCCGGTGATCTCCCCGCCTGTAAACACAAAGGTCTTCTTGAATAGCTTTACCCAATCGTCTTTCGCCAGCGGATGGTTAGCATCCAGCCACTTCGCGAATGATCCGTCGCGATCCCGGATTCCGGCGATGCGGCGCGCGTTCTCGATCGCCGCATTGATCTTAAGCTGGTTGCAAATAATACCGGCGTCGCCGAGCAGACGTGAGCGCTCTCTTCTTCCATAAGCCGCGACCCGATCGACGTCAAACCCGTCGAACGCGGCACGGAAGTTCTCTCGCTTTTTTAGAATCGTCAACCACGACAAACCCGCCTGATTGATTTCGAGCACCAGCCGCTCGAATAGTTTCGATTCATCGCGAATAGGAAATCCGTACTCCTTTGCGTGGTACGGACCATGATAAGGATGCCCGGGTGCGATATCGCAGTAGCTGCCCATTTCGACTCCTTCTCGTTAGTTGAAACAATGTATCGTGCAGCACGGCTCTCGATCAAATTCCTTCGAGCTTGCGTCTGGATATGCTCGCGCGGTAGAACTCATGCGCTGTGCCCGGCACTCTGAAAAAAGGACGAGTTGAGATGAGTCCGGATCTCGAAAACCAAATCGTCGACACGTGGAACATAAACAACCGCATCAACCTCTACCTGCTCGAAGCGATCCCGGCAGACGCGCTCAGTGACATCTCGGCTTCGAAGGGGCGAACCGTTGCCGAGCAAGTAGCTCACCTTCACAACGTCAGGCTGATGTGGCTGAAGGTGTCCGGTCCCGACCTCATGGAAGGTCTCGAGAAGATCGAGAAGGAGGCGGCCGCCGACAAGAAGCTGCTGGCGCGGCGACTGAAGGAATCCGGGCAGGCCATGGAAGCGCTGCTCAAGAAAGCGATCGAGAACGGGGGCAAGGTGAAGGGGTTCAAACCGCATGTTACGGCTTTCCTGGGCTATGTCATCGCTCACGAATCGCATCACCGCGGCCAGATTGCTCTCTCGCTGAAGCAGTCCGGGCACCCGCTCGACAAGAAGGTTGGTTATGGAATCTGGGAATGGGGCGTGCGATAACAATGCCCCAGACCCGCTCTATCGACGGCCCGATCGAAAGCGCCGACGCGCTTGCGGCTGAGATCGCCCACCGGATTCGCGCGCTGCCAGGATTGAACACCGAACGTGTGAGAGCGGTTCGCCGCGAGTTCTCAAAGCGCCTTTCGAAAGCCTCGTCCGCCACCGTCCTGGAAATTGCGGGGCGACTGCTCGACGATCCGTCAAGCGACTATCGCTTCGTTGCCTACGAGCTTATTCGGCATCATCGAGCGGCACTCGCAAGCTTGCGTGAAACGGAACTCGAACGATTTGGCCGCGGCATAAACAGTTGGGGCGCGGTCGATATGTTCGCCTGCTATTTAGCGGGACCCGCGTGGCGGGAGAATCAAGTTCCCGACAAGCTCATTCATCGCTGGGCGCATTCAAAGGACCGCTGGTGGCGCCGCGCTGCGCTGGTCAGCACTGTGCCGCTCAACAGCAAGGCTCAAGGAGGAAGCGGTGATACGGCGCGCACGCTTGCAGTCTGCCGCCTACTGGTAACGGATCGCGACGATATGGTCGTCAAGGCGATGTCGTGGGCGCTTCGCGAACTGTCGAAGCGCGACGCAAACGCGGTGAAACAGTTTCTCGACGAACGTCAGAACGTCATCGCGGCTCGAGTAGTCAGGGAAGTAGGAAATAAGCTCTCAACCGGACTGAAGAACCCGCGGGAAAGAAATGCCGGCAAGAGCAAAGTTCGCTGAACAGGAGGCGGAAATGTTTCGAGGACTCAGAACGGTTATCTATCATGTGAATGAGCTGGATCGAGCTAAGGCCTGGTACAGCTCGGTGCTTGGAATAGAGCCGTACTTCGATCAGCCGTTCTACGTCGGTTTCAACGTCGGCGGCTTTGAGCTGGGGCTCGATCCTGACATGACCGGCATCACAACCGGCGCCGGCGGCGTGAGCGCCTATTGGGGTGTGAGCGATTGTGAGGCCGCCTTCAACCGGCTGCTGGAGCTCGGCGCTTCGGCGCATAGTCCGGTGCAGAATGTCGGCGGCGGCATCCGGGTTGCGGCCGTCAACGACCCGTTTGGTAACGTACTGGGCGTGATTGAGAACCCAAATTTCTCGATCGATGCGACGAAGTAGCAAGCTTGTATGGGCGTCCCACAGTGGGCGCCCCTTGGCCGTGAGAGGCTTCATCGTGTGAGGGGGGCGGCCACAGAGGGACGCCATACAGATCTCTTCACGATTTCCTCAAGCCCCGCCCAGCGGCTCATAGATGTCTGGAGAAACTATGCCAAAGCGATACTGGTTGATGAAATCCGAACCAACCTCATACTCGATCGATGATCTGAAAAGAGACAAGTCAACGCTTTGGGAAGGAGTGAGAAACTACCAGGCGCGAAACTTCATGACGAAAGAAATGAGCGTTGGCGACGAAGTACTGTTCTATCACTCGAGCACCGAGCCGCCCGCCGTCGTAGGTATCGCCGAAGTGAGCGCTCGCGCTGAACCGGACCCCACTCAGTTTGACCAGCGCGACTCGCACCACGATCCGAAGGCTACGCCCGCGAATCCGATCTGGTACTGCGTGCGAGTGAAGTTCAAACAAAGACTCAACCGCCCGGTTGCGCTTTCAGAATTGAGAGAGCAGAAGGAACTGCAGAACATGATGCTGCTGAGAAAAGGGAGCCGGCTTTCGATTCAATCGGTCACCGAAAAGGAGTTCAAGCTCGTCATCAAACTTGGATCGCGCAAAGCCACTGGCGCAAGAAAGGCCAAGGGATGACGCGGGGGCTGCGTCACCCGCAGGCGTTGAGAAACGGGAACCAATCCTTCGCTACTATTCGACGCGTTGCTGCATCGATGACTAACTTCGGGGGCACGAACGTGTGATATGCGAGCCCTCAAGTGCCTCTTCCAAGTTTGTAGACTTCCCGAAGCGCTTTGATCATCATTTGCTCGGTCACATATCTGGGATCCGCAAGCCAGCGCTCGACCGCTGTAGCCAAAGCTTCGAGCCTCGCAATCCGCTCTTCTTTGTTCTGAGTGCTCGCCTTTGACACCCGTCTCTCGTGCTGCGATGCGTCACATTGCGCTTCGCCGCAAAACCGCAACCTTGCGATCCATCCTCGATCGAGACCTGTCTATCCTGAAAACCGCCGAGCCAGCGGGGATCTCGCCCGCCTGTGCCACCAGCCAATCAACATTGTGCCCCGGAACGAAACCACCCGAGGCAATGGTCAGGATCTCCGTGCGGCTGCGCGCGCGCCTCGTCTGAATTTTTCCGATCTCGTATCCGTCCAACAGAACCCTGTCTCGCCTGCACCAGCCCCCAAACGTGTTTACCTTTCGGCCTGGTTCTATTCTCAATCTCGCTCTTATCGCTTGCTGTATAGTCATCGCGAATCACCTTTGAGTTCGTTTTCCTGCTCATAGGGAGTGCCCGAAAATATACGAAAATCTCTGAACATTGTCAAGAACTATTTTCGCTCGCCGTATGCACTTTTTTCTTGACATTACCGGGGCTGGTATTCGACAATGTTCAGTGAATTTTCAGGACGGTGCGAAAGTAGGAATTGGGCTTTAGTCTGTGAGCTTCAGAGTCATGCGGGCGGACGAGATCAGACTGAAGTCTGGGCAGCAACCACGTAGTGGTCAAATGTTTGTAGTAATCGGCGGCGACAAGTCCTCACCCCGGCCGGTTGAAATGTCGGCTGGTGTCGAAGTCGTCTAATCGTACATCCAACTCCTGACGGAGTTGGCCCGTGGCGGTAGACATCATCGTACAAACATTGAACTCCTCGGGGGTTGCTATACAGACTGAAGTCTGTGCTACCTGGAGGCGATATGGTCACACCAAGACAGCGACAGATCTATGACTACCTTTGCCGTTACGCCGATGCGCACAGCTATGCGCCAACGATGGCGGAGATCGGCAAACAATTCAAGCTCAGCTCGCCGGCAAGCGTTCACCACATTTTAGCGGGACTGGAACGTGAGGGGCTGATCCGCCGCATCCCGAACGTAAGCCGCGGCATCGAGGTCGTGAGAGAAGAAGCCTCGGAACAGGACTTCGAGATACCGTTGCTGGGTGTAGTCGCAGCCGGCCAACCGATAGAAGCAATCCTCAGCCACGAAACCATCTGCGTGCCGCGCGATTTCATGGGCCGCGAGCGCCTGTTCGCGCTTCGCGTGCGCGGCGATTCGATGATCGGCGAGCAAATACGCGAAGGCGACTGCATCATCGTCGAGTCGCGCCAGACGGCTAACAACGGCGAGATGGTCGTAGCGCTGGTGGATGGGAGCGACGCGACGGTGAAGACTTTTTTCAAGGAACGCAATCAGATAAGACTCGAGCCGGCTAACCCGCGATATAAACCGATCATCGTTAGCCCGCCCGATCGCGTGACGATTCAGGGCGTCGTAAAGGGGCTTATTCGTAAGTACAAACGGTGAGGAAAATCAAGCCGGATCCCCGACGCTTCCCGTCCGTTCTTCACTGCCCGACTGCGCTGTTTCAACACCGCGTCCTACTGTTTTATAATCCGGTTCCCCGAATGCAGCCGGAATAGACGACATGAAACAGCCGATCATTACTCCCCGAGCCATAGGCCGCGCACGAACCACTCTCCTCTGCGTCGTTCTATTCTCATTCGCGGATACTTCCTTGCGCCGAGTCGTGGCTCAGCAGCCTGTCAACAAGCAACTAAACCGAGGCGGTGTGCCGTTGCGCTTGCGCGAGCCGAGAATCAAACCTATCGAGGAAAAAGATTGGACCGCGGTGGAGCGCGAACTTCTCGCCCCGATCAAGACGGAACGTGGGTCCGTGCCGAACATCTACGGGACCCTGGCGCGCCACCCAAAGCTGTTCGCACCTCGTCTTACCTTCGGCCGCTACATTCAACGCGGCTCGACGGTGCCGGCGCGAGACCGCGAGATTCTCATCCTCCGAATCGCCTGGCTCTCAAGCGGGGAGTACGAATGGTCGGCGCGCACGACTATCGGAATCCAAAACGGCCTGACAAAAGAAGACATCCAGCGCATAGCCAAAGGGCCGCAAGCACGTGGATGGAATGCGTTCGACGCTTCGCTGGTGCTTGCAGCAGACGAGCTGTATCGGAACATGTTCATTAGCGATCCGACTTGGAACAGTCTGGCAATGCGCTACGACACTCATCAGATGATGGATCTTGTGATGACCGTAGGCGGGTATCACATGCTGGCGATGGCGCTCAACAGCTTCGGTGTTCGGCTTGAGCAGGACGCTGCCGGTTTTCCAACTCGAGCCGGCACGCTCCAACCCGGGCCGAACCGCAGAGGTGGCATTCCGATTCGGCTCTCGAGACCGAGGATCCCGCCAACTCCGGAGAGCGACTGGTCCAATGACGAACGCGAGCTTTTGTCCGGTTTCAAACAGCAGCGGGGCTACGTTATGAACGTCTACGGCACGCTGACGCGTCATCCGCAGATGTACAGACCGTGGCTGGCCTTTGCGAGATACATCTTGCGAGAGTCATCGCTGCCGGCCAGAGAACGAGAAATGCTGATCTGCCGGATAGCCTGGCTTGCGAGCGGCGAGTATGAGTGGGCGGCGCATAAGAGCCTTGGCAAGGACGCGGGTTTGACTGACGCGGAGATCACTCGCCTGTCAGAAGGACCGGACGCTAAGGGCTGGAGACCGATTGATGGAGCAATCGTGAAAGCTGTCGATGAGCTGCACTACGATGCTCTGATCAGTGATGCTACCTGGACGGCGCTCGCGAGGCGTTTCGATACGAGGCAACTGATGGATTTGGTATTCACGGTCGGCGCGTACAAGATGCTGGCGATGGCGCTCAATAGCTTTGGTGCGCAGTTGGACAAAGGAATGATCGGCTTCGAAACCCCAGCGAATCGAAATTGAAGAGCGCTCCGATCCGCGTCAAAACCTGAGCGACACCGACCCCAGTTTTTCCATTAGCCCAGTCGTTCAGAGACTGTGTCAACACCGCCAACTTCAGTTGGGGTTTTGTCTAATCGAATGCTGCTTCGGACATGCCTGTTTGGCTCGTCGTGATGTACCATAATCCTTTCGGGTCGAGCATAGACCCGCCTGATCTCTTTGAGGAGACGCACTAAGATGGCCGACGAGTTTCATAGCGATGAGGATTTCGCGCTCGGAGTCGAGGACTTCCCTTCCGAGCGCGACTACAAGCTGCACTGCCTGCGACATTCGACCTCGCACATAATGGCTTCGGCTGTTCAGCAAATCTTCCCCGACGCCAAGTTCGCCATCGGTCCGCCGATCAAGAACGGTTTCTACTACGACATGATGCTGCCGCGGCCGCTCACGCCCGAGGACCTGGTGGAAATCGAGCAGCGCATGCGCGAGATCGTCAAACGAGGGATCGAGTTCAAACGCGAGAATTGGGATAAATCGAAGGCGCTCGACTTTTTCGGGTCACACAACCAGGAGTTCAAAACCGAATTGATCAATGGCATTCCCGGCGACACGGTATCGACTTACGCGATCGGCGAATTTACCGATCTTTGCGCGGGTCCGCACGTTCGGCGCACAAGCGAGTGCAAACACTTCAAGCTCACTTCGATTGCCGGCGCTTACTGGCGCGGCAGCGAGAAGAACCCGATGCTTCAACGCATCTACGGCACGGTGTGGCCAACCAGGGACGAGCTCGAGGAGTACCTGCACAACATCGAAGAGGCGAAACGGCGCGATCATCGAAGGGTCGGGCGCGAGCTTGAACTCTTCATGACTCACGAGTGGGCGCCGGGCGCGCCGTTCTGGCTGCCGAAGGGCACGGTCATCTATCACACGCTTCAGGAGACCATAAGACGGCTGCTCGCGCACAACGGCTACGTCGAGGTCAAGGCGCCGCTGCTGTTCAGCGAGAACCTGTTCAAGACTTCCGGGCACTGGGCTCACTACAAAGAGAACATGTTCATCGTCCACGAAGATGAACACGAATACGCGTTGAAGCCGATGAATTGCCCGGGCCACATGCTGATCTTCGGGGCGAAGCGGCGCAGTTATCGCGAGCTTCCATTGAGACTCTCCGAGCATAGCGTGCTTCATCGCAACGAGCGCGCCGGCGTGCTGGCTGGCCTAACCCGCGTGCGCCAGTTCCAACAGGACGACGCTCACCTGTTCATCACCGAAGACCAGATCGGCGAAGAAGTGAACCGGCTGCTCGCGCTGGTAGCCCGAGTCTACAAGGCGTTCGGTATGGGTTATCGCTTTACGCTGAGTGTTCGCGGCGATGATATGTCGAAACACATGGGCGATCCGGCGGTGTGGGACCGGGCCGAGAAGCTGCTCGCGGAGGCGCTCGAGGAAAACCATCTCGAATACACCGTCGAGAAAGGCGAGGCCAACTTCTACGGGCCGAAGATCGATCAGATGGTCCAGGACTCCTTAAAACGCGAGCACCAGCTCGGCACGATCCAGTTGGATTTTCAGCTTCCGCGGAGCTTCGGGCTGAGCTACGTCAACGAGCACAACGCCGAATCGATTCCGGTTGTGATTCATCGCGCCATCTACGGCTCGTTGGAGCGGTTCGTAGGCATCCTGATCGAGCATTACGCCGGAGCGTTTCCGGTGTGGCTCGCGCCGGTGCAGGCGAAGGTGCTGTCGATATCGGAGAAGACCGCCGACTATGCGCGCGAGGTCTACGAGCGATTGCTCGCCGAAGAGATTCGCGTCGAGTTGGACGTGCGCGACGATAAGATCGGCGCCAAGATTCGCGACGCGCAGCTCGAGAAGGTTCCGTACATGCTGGTCACCGGCGCGAAGGAAGCCGAGTCGCGCGCGGTGGCTGTTCGCTCGCGCGAGAAGGGCGACGAGGGCGCCGTACCGCTTGAAGAGTTCGTCGCCCGGATAAAGGTCGAAGCGAGCTTTGACTATTAGTCTGGAGTTCAGAGTACAAGCTTTAGCTTGCTGTTGTAGTGGCTAGCAAGCTAAAGCTTGTACTCTGAACTCCGGCGGACCTTCACGCAATGACCCAGGCCATCCATCTAGACCCTGAGCACCCTCAACAGGAAGCAATCGAACGGGCGGCGTCGATCATTCGAAACGGGGGTCTGGTCGCCTTCCCAACCGAAACCGTGTACGGACTGGGCGCCGATGCGATGAACCAGAGCGCGGTCGAGAAGATCTTCGAAGCAAAGGGCAGACCCGCCGACAATCCGCTGATAGTTCACGTCAGTAGCCGCGATATGGTTGACCTCGCAGCAAGCGGTGTAAGCAAAAACGCCGAGCGGCTGATGGATAAATTCTGGCCAGGCCCGCTGACTTTGGTGCTCGAGCGAAAGCCGGAAGTCGCGCCCTCGGCATCGGCGGGCTTATCGACGGTTGCCGTGCGAATGCCCAGGAACACAATCGCCCTCGCCCTGATTCGCTCCTCGCGCACTCCCATTGCCGCGCCGAGCGCTAACGCATCTGGAAGACCGAGCCCAACGACCGCAGCGCACGTGCTCGAAGATCTGGGCGGGCGAATCGATATGATTCTCGACGGCGGAACTACGAACATCGGGATCGAATCGACGGTGCTTGATATGACTTCCGATCCACCAATGATCCTGCGGCCGGGCTGGATAACCCGCGAGATGTTGATGGCGGTCATTGGACCGGTGGAGCAAGCGACGTCCGGAGAAGAACTGCGGCGCTCGCCGGGCACCCGGCATCGACACTACAGCCCTCGCGCCCAGGTGATCCTAGTCGAGCACGGCTCGGCAGGCTTGATTGAAGGCATTTGCAAAGAGCATCTGAAAGAAGGCAGCGTGGGGCTCGTAGGTCACTCGGCAGTCGCGATCGATGACCCGAACCTCTCAAAGATTCGCCTGGAAAACAGTGCGAAAGACTATGCTCATTCCATCTACGCCGCGTTACGCGAGCTTGATGATAAGAACACCCGCGTGGTTGTGGTCGAAGGCATCAGTGAGGCTGGTGAAGGGGCGGCCGTTATGGATCGGCTTCGCAGGGCCGCGTGGCAAGATGATGGCCGATGACTAATGATTCCGTAGGCTGCGGCTCGGCTTACGGTTTTGTGATAATATGACCACGGCTCGCTTGCGGAAGAATCGCAAGCACGGAGGCGTGCATGACCACACAGATACAACCTGTTCTGACTATCGAAGATCTCGATCTCATGCCAGAGGATGGAAACCGATATGAACTCATCGAGGGGGAGATTTACATGTCTCGTGCGCCCAGCATCACTCACCAACTCGTGTTTCGGAATCTGCTGACCGGGATCGATGTCTTTCTGATGCGCAACCCGATTGGTTTGATTGTGCCCGGGCCGGGCGTGACCTTTGATGATTTCAACGGCGTTATTCCAGACATTGTATTCGTCAGCAATGAGCGTCGCGCACAAATTATTTCCGGCGAGCGATTCACGGACGCGCCTGATCTCGTGATTGAGATCATTTCTCCGGGCGCTGAGAATGAGCGTCGAGACCGAACGATCAAACGACGCCTTTACGGCCGATTTGGCGTTAAAGAGTATTGGCTCATTGACTTGGTAAATAGAGCAGTGGAGATTTACGAACTTGGTAAATCAGGACTGGAATTGGCTGCTACCTTCAGCGGCGATGATGAATTGACCTCGTCGGTACTCCCCGGATTCCGTTTGAAGCTGACTGACTTGTTCAGAATTTGAGAACCGCCCGCGTGCATCCTCTGATGGACATCGACTCGATCCGAAACTACTGCCTCTCTCTTCCGCACGCAACAGAGGACATTCAGTGGGGCAACGATCTGCTGTTTCGAATCTCGGGAAAAATATTCGCCGGGATAAGCCTCGATCCACCACATTCTTTCTCGTTCAAGTGCACCCCTGAGAAGTTTGACGAGTTGATCGAACTCGAGGGCATCATACCCGCGCCCTATACGGCGCGGAACAAATGGGTGATGCTTGAAAGCCTGGACGCGCTTGGCGATTCTGAAATCAAACCGCTGATCAAGAATTCATATGAGATGATCTTTGCGAAGCTAACCAGGAAGGCGCACGCAGAACTTGGCGCGAGCAATAAAGCAGCCGCCAAGCCGAAGCCGCCGCGAAAGAAGTAGGCTGCCGGCAACTTCGGGTTGGCATCAACAACGGGAGCACGAATGCAAGCACTCAAGAAACAGAGCCTCACTGAAGACGGGCTCGAGTTCGTCACTGACCAACCCGAGCCGCGGGTGGGACATTCGGAAGTGAAGATTCGCGTCGAAGCAGCGTCAATCTGCGGCACCGACCAGAGCATTTATCAGATCACATCGAAGCCGGGGATGCGCGATGAGATGCTGACCTACAACGGCGGCGACGTGTCGCGTTATCAGCCAATCGTAGTCGGTCACGAGTTCTGCGGCGAAGTAGTTGAAGTCGGCGAAGACGTTCCGGCCGGAATCGCCAGGCAGGGTGATTATGTCACCAGTGAGATGCACATTTTCTGCGGCCATTGCCAGCAGTGCCGAACTGGCCGCCAGCACATCTGCAAGAACATCCGCGTCAAAGGGCTGCATCTCGACGGCGCGTTCGCCGAGTACGTAGTCGTGCCCGCAAGCAACGTCGTAAACCTCGAACGCTTCGGGGGACGAGAAGTCATCCCGCCGCGCTTTGGAGCTTTTCTTGACGCGCTGGGAAATGCTGTGCACACGGTGATGGAAGGCGACGTCGAAGGGAAGACTGTAGCGATCCTGGGATGCGGCGCTCAGGGACTGATGGCCACCGCAGTCGCGCGAACGCTTGGCGCTACCAGAATATACGTCACCGACTTTTCCGATCCTCGCGGACGCTTCGATGCGAGCCGGCTGGCGGCGCGATTCAAGACCGCGCGCGAGCTTGGCGCTGATTTCTGCTTCGACACCAACGAAGAGGCGATGCCAGGCCAGAAACAAAAGTTGATGGAGCGCGCCCGCAACGAGCACGGTGGCGGCATCGACGTCGTGCTCGAGATGAGCGGAGCCGAATCAGCCTACAACGACGCAGGGGCGATGGTTAAAAACGGCGGACAGATTCTGCTTCTTGGAATTCCCGCGCGCCCGTTGAGGTCTTTTGATTTTGGGAAGTACGCGGTGTGGAAAGGCGTTACGATTCGAGGCATCTTCGGCAGACGGCTGTTCGAGACCTGGTACGCAATGCTGGACTTGTTGGCGACGGAGAAGTCGGGATTGAAGGCAAGACTCGAACAGATCATCTCGCGTGAGGCAGTGCCGCTTTCAGATTTCGAGCGAGGCTTCGAGCTGGTGCGGAACCACGAGGCGGTCAAGCTTCTGCTTACGCCAGACCGGACGAGCAAGTGAGAGCGAATGACCGCCGACGGTGGACGAGCGACGGAGGCCGTCGGTCTTCCGTCGTCGGTCATCGGTCGTCTTGATCAAAGGAGACCTGAATGAATCCCACTGAGCTTTACTCAACACTCAATCGCGAACTTGAAAACATCAAAGAGGCAAAGACCTTCAAGTACGAAGTCCCGCTCGAGAGCGAGCAGGGTGGCGAGGTCATCGTTGAAGGCCACCGGGTGGTGATGCTCGCGTCCAACAACTACCTCGGGCTTGCGAATCATCCTCGCATCAAAGCAGCCGCACACCGCGGAATCGACGAGTGGGGCTACGGACTTTCGTCAGTGCGATTCCTTTGCGGGACCGAGCCCATTCATATCGAGCTCGAACGCCGCATAGCGCAGTTTGTCGGTTGCGAAGCGGCGATTCTTCACTCGTCGTGCTTCGCCGCGAACGAAGCCTTCTTCACCGCGCTGCTCGCGAACGATTTCGGGCAGAGCGACTACCAGGACGTCATCTACAGCGATCAGCTCAATCACGCGAGCATCATCGACGGCGTTCGTCTCTGCAGGGCCGTGGCCAAGCAGACGGTGTCGCGCCTTTATCGAAACGGCGATGTGAATCATCTGCGCGAGATGCTCGAAGAGGACCGCGGCAAGAATTATCGCATCAAGATCATCGCGTCCGACGGGGTGTTCTCGATGGAAGGCTTGCTCGCGCCGTTGCCTGAACTTGTTGCACTCGCAAATGAGCATAACGCGCTGCTGTTTGTGGACGAATCTCACGCGACCGGCGCGTTGGGAAAGACCGGTCGCGGCACCATCGAAGAACTTGGCGTGTACGGCAAGGTCGACGTCATCACCGGAACTTTTGGGAAAGCGCTGGGCGGGGCGTGTGGTGGGTTCATCGCGGGACGAACTCCGTTGATCGAATTCCTCCGCCAGAAATCGCGGCCTTACACATTCTCGAACACGATGCCGCCTTCGGTCGTTGTAGCGTCAATTGAAGCGATCGACTTGATCGAGAAGAATCCTTCAATCGTCGAGCAACTCCGCGAGAACACCGACTACTTCCGTCGCGAGATCGTGCGGCTGGGCTTCAAGATCATTGAGGGCCGGCACCCGATTGTACCGGTGATGCTAGGCGAAGCCGCGCTTGCGCAGGACATGAGCCAGGAGTTGTTGAAGGAAGGTGTATACATCAAAGGCCTCTGGTACCCGGTCGTACCCAAAGGCGAAGCTCGCTTGAGGGCACAGATCTCAGCGGCCCACACACGCGAAGATCTCGACCGTGCGCTTGATGCATTTGATAAGGTTGGCAAGGCTCTTGGTGTGCTCTAGCTGGGAATACGTTTCGAGGACGCTTCATTGAATAGAGGTTAGAGATGGATCCGCTAAATGAAGTCCGAGAAGAAGCAACGCGGACGTTTGATCCTCGTGAAGCTGATGCGCGTTACAAGCCGTTTCCGTCGTTCGCGGAATGGTTGGCCAAGTCCACTGTCGACTCGCAGAGGTGGGAGCGCTACGCCGAGGCTATTCGTAAGCTGCGAGCCACCTCACCTGATCTTCTCCCGCGCGCGCTTGAGGTGGTTAAGAGGGCTGCCGCTTGGGACACAGGGGCCATCGAAGGGCTTTACCCAACTGATCGGGGATTCACGTTGACTGTGGCAATGGAAGTAACTGCCTGGGAGAGCCTGGTCGAGCAGAGAGGAGCCAACGCGCGCGCGTTGTTTGAATCGCAACTGAAGGCGTATGACTACGTTTTGGATTTCGCAACGCAAGAGATCCCCATCGCGGAGGCCTGGATTCGTAAACTTCACGAAGTGGTATGCGAGTCGCAGGATACGTATGAAGTCCAAACATCAATCGGTAAACAGCACCAGCCGTTGCCTAAGGGGGAATACAAACAGAATCCAAACCATGTCGTGCAGCGTGACGGCTCGATCCACTCATGGTCACCGGTCGACCTCACGCCAGCGGAGATGCACAGGCTCTGCGAAGAGCTTCGCAGTGAGGCGTTCAATGCGGCGCACCCAATCATCCAGGCGGCTTACGCACACTATGCGTTCGTTTCAGTGCACCCGTTTGCCGATGGCAATGGAAGAGTCGCGAGGGCGCTAGCGTCAGTGTTCACGTACCGAGCAGAGTCAATCCCATTGTTGATTCTAAAGGGTGATGCCGAGTACCTGCCTGCCTTGGAGGCTGCTGACAGCGGTGACGTCCAAAGATTCGTGGACTTCATTCTTGAAAAGGCGATAGACACCATTCGGCTCACCGAGGATAGCTTCAAAGCTGCCAAGGCGCCGAATTTGGAAGCAGCGCTGAATGAGCTCACCGGCCTGTATTTGAGAGAGAAAGCGCAAACCGACGCTCGAGACTTTTCCGATGGTATTGCAACCAGCCTGTTCAACGCCTTCAGGGACAGGATAAATGAGAGATTGGACTCGGTTGATCAGCCAAACGTGGTCTCGATCGGAAGCGTGCTGTCCGACTACCGCGCGCCACTTCGAATAGGCTATCGCGTGCGGGAAAACAGAGCAGGGGGGTTCGCACTCTCGTCTGCGGATCCATTCCGCGCGTCGGTTCAACGCAGATTCCAGGTCGAGGTGCCGAACGACGCTAAAGGCGCAGATAACGTATTGATCCGAAGCCTTGATTCCGACGACGTTTTTGAAGCCGCGGTCTCAGAGTTGTCACCTGAGCCAACCGTCTCAGTTCGCATGCGACTCTCGGTTTGGAGCGAAAAGCTGATCGCGGAAGCGCTGAATGAGTTATCCACTCGCGCCGCAGCCTTACGCAATCCACAAGAGTAAGAGTCTGCTATTCAAGCACGGTTAGCAGAAATCACGCGGCTCCCGAGTTCAAAGAATTGAATCGTCGCAGCGGCTATGTCGATCGCCCTTGATGCAGCATTTCGGCGGCTTCACGACGATCTCTCAAGAAACTTCGTCCCTTTTCTTGTCGTTTAATCAAAGTCTATCCGTTCAATATCAACAAACCGACTTCGATGTCGGATTCGAAGTGTGCCTTAACAATAGTTTTCTCAATAAGGAGTAAAGGATGAAACCCAACTACTCGCGCGGCATCTTTGCCGTTCTGATTCTCACTATGCTCGCCGCCTCGAATGCTCTCGCGTCGAGAGTATCTGAAGGCAACAAGAGGATCGAGTTCACAACCAGTTCAAGAGAAGCGAAAGACTACGTTACGCAGATCGTCAACCGGATCGAGACGTTTCAATTCGGGCCTGACGTGAACACGCTTGCAAAGAAATCGGTCGAGGCCGATCCCAAATTCGCGTTTGGCTACTATCTGCTTGCCACGACCAGTGCTACGCCCGACGAGGTGAAGCAAAACAGCGAAAAGGCGGTCGAGCTTGCAAAGAACGCTTCGGACGGCGAGCGCCGGTACATCGAGGCCGTGCTGCTCACTCGCGCTCAGAAGCTGAGTGAAGCGCTTACGATCTTCCTCGACCTCGCGAAGCAATACCCCGACGAGCGAATGGTCCAGATGCTGCTCGGTCAGGTGTACACCAATCTTGGAAGGCTCGACGAAGCGAAGGCGGCTTTCGAGAGAGCGCTCAGAATCGATGGCAGCACGCCGCGCGTTTACACGTTCCTCGGCAACATTGAACTGCTGAAGGGCAACTCCGCCAAGGCCCGCGAGATGTTCAACGCCTCGCTGGCCAAGCAGGTGAAAGGCAGCGCGCCGTTCGGTCCCAACTACGGGCTCGCGCTCGCGTACATCTATCAGGGCGACATCAAGTCAGCGGTTAAGACGCTCGAAGGTTACGTCGCGGATTACCAGGCCTCGACGCAACAGCAAAACTTCCCCGCGGTGCTCATCTGGAATTCAATCGCGCGATTGCATTTGGAGTTCGGCAAGGCCGAGGATGCGATCAAGGCTTACGCGAAAGGCTACGACACGATACCGGGCAGCACACTTGACGAGACGCAGAAGAAGATCTGGCTGGGCCGGCTTCATCACGGCAAGGCTCGCGCACTGGCGAAGATGGGCAAGCGCGAAGAAGCCTGGAAAGAAGCCGAGCTGATAAAGAAGATGATCGAAGACGGCGGCAAAGAGGGCGAGCAGTTCTGGCCGTCGTACCATTATCTGGCCGGTTACTTGAGGCTCGAAGCAGGAGACTATGCTAAAGCGGTCGAAGAGCTCAAGCAGACCGACCTTACTGATCCGTTCCACAAGCTCTTGCTGGGCGCGCTTATGAGAAGACCGGCGACGCCGCCAATGCTCAGAAGCTCTACAAAGAGATTACCGAATACAATCAGCTCACGTTAGAAAGGGCGCTTGCGTATCCGGAAGCTAAGAAGAAGCTCAAAGCCTAAAGCCTAAGACCGAACGGGGTGAGATGAGATTCTTGAAGGCGGCGCGAGCCGCCCTTCGCTTTTAGCGCGATGTTTGAAGACCGGCAGTTTGGCTCCTGTGGATAGGCGGCGGCGGCGGCGATCGCTTGAACGGTTGATGTGAAGTGGCGGAGGGGACAGGACTCGAACCTGCAAGGGCTTTCGCCCGGCGGTTTTCAAGACCGCTTCCTTACCATTAGGATACCCCTCCTCGATAACCGAAGAGAGTATAGGTGAGCCCTCGCGCTCATTTCAAGATTCGCTGCTGCCAAGTGATGTCTTAGTTTGAATCATTCTCTGCGCAACCTCTGCGTTCTCAGGTCGTGAACAAAAAAATAACGGGAAGGGAGACTCGGGCGAGTGTCCCTTCCCGTTTTCTGCGTCCCTTCAACTGGTTGTGTCCCTCAACCAGAGAAGAAGAGGAGGTTATTTGACAGCCACAATCCAAATTCCCTCATGGTTGCCGAGTTGCTCGCGACTATATCAAAGCCGTCTATGGCTGAGAATCAGGCCAACCGGAAAAGCAAAGAGAAGTACCCAGTTTGCAAGCAACTGAACTTCGGTTTCTACTGTCACGTAAATATTCAAACTAATACCGCTTAGTTAGACAATCCGGCTCGAAGGCCGCTAACCGCCTGGCGCGTTTCAAGCGCATGGATGAACAATCGAATCTCAGCACGTTGTTCAATGCCTTGTTAACGGTCGTCCGCCATTTCGCGTCTTAATGGCCGGACAAGATAAAGGATGTACAAGATTGATAGTAACGGCCTACTCCTCGTGGCTCAACAAACTCAGCCAGCGGCCCGGGCTCCCGTGACGGAAATCTCGGAAGAAGCCTTGTTGCTGAAGGCTGTGCGTCACGGTGAGCATGAGGCGTTCGCCAAACTGTACAGCCTCTACGCGCCGATGGTGCACGGGATACTGCTGGCTCGCGTGCCGTGGAGCGAGGTCGATGATCTTGTGCAAGACGTCTTCCTCATCACTCTCAAGAAGCTCGATACGCTACGCGACGACCGAGCCTTCGGAGGCTGGCTGGCGATGATTGCGCGCAACCGCGCTATGGATTTCCACCGGCGAAAACGTGAGACCGAAGAGTTGAACGAAGACCTCGCAACGCAAAACCGCTCCGAATCGGACCGCGAAGCCGCTAACGTGCTCGGACAGATCTGCGGGCTACCGGAAGCTTACCGCGAGACACTGGTCTTGAGACTGGTTGAAGGAATGACCGGACCTGAAATCGCGGACCGCACCGGTCTTACTCCGGCCTCAGTCCGAGTGAATCTACACCGCGGCATGAAGCTGCTCCGTGAAAAGTTGGGAATGGAGAAGCAACTATGAACGACGATTATCTGTGGGACCGATCCGGCGAGCCCGATCTGGAAGTTGAACGCCTCGAAAGAGTGCTCGGCAAGTATCGCTATCAACCTCAGCAGCTAAGCCCGGTCCTCGATTCGCGCTTGTTTAACAGGCGAACTGGATGGATTCGGTTAGCCGCGGCAGCGGCAGCGATTCTGATGGTGTTGGCGGGACTATGGATTTTCAAAGTTCAGAACAGGGGCATCATCGATCCGCCCGGGTTGTCCTCCAACGACGATCGCCCGGCAGAGAGGCGGGACAAGCCTCAAGACCTGTTGGCGACTGTGAAGGAACCGGAGCACCTGCCAAGCGCGGCAACGACTGTCAGGGCCCCGCGAAAGTCTCATCGCAGACCTTCTGAGGAACGGTTTGTGGAAAGTTTGCCGGTCGTCGATTCGAGCTCGATCGCCGAACGCCGGCCACTCATCAATCCGTTCATTGACGTGGAGACGGCTCGTCACATCGAGCGGGCCCAGTTGTTGCTACGATCCTTCAGAAACACTCGCGACAACACTCGCAACTCCGGTTCGCGGCCTGGCGCTGATCTTTCCTACGAGAGGCAGGGGTCGAGAGAGTTGCTTTACAAAAACGTTCTTCTGCGCCGCGACGCGGAAGCGAAAGGCAATATGCCAGTTGAAGATTTGCTGGGCGGCCTGGAGCCGTTCCTGCTCGACATAGCAAATTTGTCCGACAGACCTTCCGGCGACGACGTGCGCTCAATCAAAGAGCGGATGCAAAAGAAAGAGATTATCTCCGCGCTGCAGATTTATTCGGCGCCGACTCTGAGCCAGGTTTTCTAAAACGGGAATTTCAAGGAGAGAAAATGATTCGCATTATTACCGTTCCAAATCTAGCCGGGCTGAGACCATCTCGTTTGATCCCGCTTCTTATCATCGCGCTCAGCTTGAGCAGTCTGCTCGTGCTGCCCCGCAACAGCAGCGCCGCTCGCTACACACAGGAGCTGGAGAAGCTCAACAGGCTGGTTCAAACGTCCAACGCCTCGGACGCCGAGATGAAGATCTTCCGCGAAGGGCGAGACCTCATTGGCGATGAATCCTGGGAGAAGGCCGCGACGAAGTTCCGCGAATACATCAGCAGATATCCGAAGGGCAAGGATACCGACGCCGCGCTCTACTGGCTCGCTTTCGCCTTGAAGAAGCAAGAGAAGTATCAGGAAGCGGATCGCTCTCTTGAGAGGCTGATCAACGAGTACCCAAGATCGAAATGGAAAGACGACGCAAGCTCGATGCGAATCGAGCTCGCTTCGGCGCTACCCAATAGGCAGACTCCGGGCAGTCTGGACAACTACGACGAGGAGACCAAGATCGTAGCGCTGCAAAGTATTTTCCAGGGTAATCCCGAGCGAGGCGCTGCCATCGCCGCCGATCTCTTGAAGCGCGACTCCAGAGCCAGCAAGCGCGTGAAGGAGGCGGCAGTCAGCCTGCTGGGCCAGCATCACACCAAGGCCGGTTCAGACTTGCTGCTCGGGATCGTCCGTAATGAAACAGACGCGCATCTCCGCAAGTCTGCGATCTTCTGGCTGGGACAGACTAACGACGAAGGCGTGCTCGACCTGCTCAAGGAGCTGGCGACAAGTTCTACAGACACTGAAGTGAACAAAGCGGCGGTGTTCGCGATATCCCAGCACGGAAGCGCGCGAGCCGGCGCGCTTCTGAGCGAGCTTGCTCGTAGCGCAACGTCACGCAGAGTGCGCGAGGAAGCGATCTTCTGGCTGGGCCAACGCGGAGGCGAAGCGGTTGACGGCGAGCTGATCAAGATTTTCGAGTCCGATCCCGACGCGCAGATTCGAAAGAAGGTTGTGTTCGCGCTCTCGCAACGCGGCACAGCGCAAGCCCGAACCAAGCTCAGCGAGATCGCTCGCTCCGGCGCCGATCCCGAAATCCGCAAGGAAGCGATCTTCTGGCTCGGGCAGCGAGGCGACGAACAAAACGCCGACGAGTTGATCAAGATCTATGACGCCGACACCGACGTCGAGATTCGCAAGAAGGTCATCTTCTCAATGTCACAGATGAACAACGCGCGCGCCAAGTCGAAGCTCATGGACATCGCGCGCAGCGGAGACAGTTCCGCGCTACGAGGCGAGGCGGTGTTCTGGATCGGGCAGACCGGCGGCGATCAGGGCGCTGATCTACTGATCCAGTTGTATGACACCGAAAAGAACGACGAAGTCAAAAAGAAACTCATCTTCTCGCTCGGGCAAACCGGCAAGAAGCGCGCATTGCAGAAGCTGATGACCATCGCCAAGGGCGATTCTTCGGTTCAGGCGCGCAAGGAAGCGATTTTCTGGCTGGGTCAGAGCCGCGACCCTGATGCGTTGAAGTTTCTTGAAGATGTTCTGAAGTAGACTGTGGTTTGTGGTTCCGGGTTCAGGATTTCGCGTCCAAACGCCCAACAACATTGGTGAAGCCTAAACCCGGAACTCTGAACTCTGAACCCGGAACCAGAAACTAGAAACCAGAGACTAGGTTTGTCGGATTTTTTTCTAAGGAGTCACCAAAATGCTCAAGACAATTTGCATGCTCACTTTGTTGATTGGAACGGTGCTGATGAGCACTGGCAGCTCGCGGGCTCAACGCGAAGGCTTTATACCCGTAGAAGGAACGAACCTGAGATCAAAGATAGACCTTGCCCTAAGACAGGGCCGCGCCAAGCAAACGCGCTTCTGGACAGCTTATTCGTTTGACGTGAGGCCCGGAGTTGCGGTCGACGTTGAAATTCGCGACGGCCACGGAAGCACTACCATATTCAGCGGCACGAGCGTTTCGGTGGGCTCGAACATTGAAACACGCAACCTGGGTGTCTTCGCGCTTCACGAATCGAGCGACGGTTCGATCGCGAGGGTCGAGGTCTACAATCTGGACCGCAGTCGCGAGTACAGCGGCTACCCCGTTTACTGGCTCGGCCGCGCCGCAAATGAAGAGAGCTTGAGTTTGCTCAGAGGCCTTGTCGAATCAAATCAAATCGGCGATGCCCCCAGGAATTCGATCGTAGCCATCGCGCTACACGACGATCCGCGGGTCGGCGGCATGCTTGAAGATTTCGTTCGCCAGTCCAAGGTAGAGAAGGTCCGCACGAGCGCGGTTTTCTGGCTCGGTCAAATCCCGGGTCACAATCCCTTTCTGGTTGACCTGGTCCGCAACCAACAAGAGAGCACCAAGCTTCGCAAAGAGGCGGCCTTCGCCATCGGCGTCAGCAAAGAGCCAGGCGCGATTGCGGCTCTAGAAGCGCTTTATCCAACGGTCGGCGACCGCGAGGTCAAGAGGCAAATCATCTTTGCCGCTTCGATAAACAACAGCGACACAAAATCCACTTCAGCAAACAGGAACAATGATGAAGGAATCAACTTCCTGATCAAGGTTGCAGAAAGCGACCCCGACCGCGAACTGAGAAAGCAAGCTCTCTTCTGGCTCGGTCAAACAGCGGGCAAGCGCGGACTCGAGGTGTTGGGGAACGTGGTCGAGAAATCCGACGACGACACAGAAGTGCAAAAGCAAGCCGTGTTCGCCATAAGCCAGAGGCCGAAGGACGAAGCGATACCTCTTCTAATCAAGATCGCAAAGACCCATCCCAAACCCGCCGTGCGCAAGCAAGCGATGTTCTGGCTCGGGCAGACCGGCGATGAGCGCGCGCTGGAGTTTTTCAAAGAGATATTGGCGAAGTGAGTAGGAGCTTCAGGTGGCGCGGGTTCGGTCTGGGACCAAGCAGCCTCAGCGAGAATCGGAAATTGAAAATTGAAAATTGAAAATTGCAAACTTGCCAAAGCGCGCGGGTTCCACTCAATTTTCAATTTTCAATTTTCAGTTTCCCAAGCCACCTGAAACCTTTTGGCTTTGCGTCTCACTAACTAGCGTCTTCGATTCAGCCGAGCCATCCGTTTCATTTGACAGCCATTCGTGAGGCCATTCCGAAGGATAAGGTTATGAAACATTTCGACCAGCCCCTGCTTCGATTGCAAAGCGTCACCAAGGTCTTTTTCACCGACGAGGTGGAAACGCACGCGCTTTCGGGCATTCATCTCGAGATCGACAAAGGCGAGTTCGTTTCGATCGGGGGCCCATCAGGCTGTGGAAAGTCCACTCTTCTCTCGATTCTCGGATTGCTGGATTCGCCGACCGACGGAACCTACCTTCTCGCCGGCAAATCGGTTGCCGATTTGCCACGCTCCGAACGCGCGGTAATCCGCAATCGAGAAATAGGATTCGTGTTTCAGAGCTTTAATCTCATCGGCGACCTCACCGTGTTTGAGAATGTCGAGCTTCCGCTGACCTATCGCGGGGTTAAAGCATCCGAACGCCGCGAGCGAGTAAGGGACGCGCTCGAGCGAGTTGGCATGGCGCATCGTGAGCGACATCTGCCGAGTCAACTATCAGGCGGCCAGCAGCAGAGAATCGCGGTGGCGCGCGCGGTCGCGGGCGATCCGCTGATCGTGCTGGCCGATGAGCCTACCGGCAATCTCGATTCAGCGCACGGCGAATCGATGATGGAGCTGCTGGGCGAACTTCACAGTGCGGGCGCGACCATTTGCATGGTGACTCACGACCCGCGGTACGCGGCTCATGCAGATCGGACTGTTCACCTGTTCGACGGCCAGGTGGTGGAAGAACAATCAAAGGCGGCGTGATGGCGACATATCAAAGGCCGCGTGAGCTAAGACAGAAAAACCCTAAGGAGGTATTAACAATGCGACAGAAATCTATCGCTCTTTTCGGCATCGCGGTGCTGGCTTTGATGCTTGCGCCGCTAACCGGCGCGCAATCGCAGCGCAAGCACGTTGACGATCGCGACTATTCTGAACGCGAAGAAATAAACCAGACCTACGAGCTTGCTCCGGGTGCGCGCGTCGAGCTGTCGGTCATATCGGGCTCCGTCGACGTCGAAACAACCACCAGCACGACTGCAGAAGTTCGCATTGTGCGAATGGGGGAGACTCGCAAGGATCTCGATTGCTATACCGTTGGCATCGAGCATACTCCCACCAGCCTGGTGATGCGTCATCGACAAGAGCGGACCGACGACTGCCAAAACATAAGGGCCCGCCAGCAAGTGACCCTCCGATTGCCACGCAATGTCGATTTGAAGCTCAACGCGATTAGCGGACCGGTCACTATTGGAGAGATCGATGGTTCGTTGCGCCTCAGCGGAATAAGCGGCAAAGTCGAGGTCGCGCAGGCGCTCGGGTATTCGGACATCTCGGGCATCAGCGGCGTGCTTTTGATAACGATCCCTCGCCTGAGCGTGCGCGGCATTCGCGTTAGCGGCATCAGCGGGAGAGTCGAGCTCCGGCTGGCGAGCAATTTGAACGCAGATCTGAACGTCAGCGGCATCAACGGCGACGTGAACGCTGCAGCGCCACATGTGACGCTCAGCAAGGTCGGACATTCAGACTTCCGCGGACGAGCCGGTTCCGGCGGGTCGGTCATCTCGGTCTCCGGCATTAGCGGCAGCGTGACGTTTCGCGGCGAGTGATTTGATTTCCAATTCTCAAACAAGTTCGAATCTCGGCTTTGAGCTTGAGCTTTGAGCTTGAGCTTTGAGATCTGAAATTGGAAATCTGAGACATTTGAGATTTCTCTCGGACGGTTTCGCAAGCCGACCTCAGCAATCCGCAGTCAAGAGGCGAGCCTACGGGAGTGGCTCTAGCAGCCTGTTTTGTGCCAGCTCGCCGCGCCACAAAGGTCGATCCAATGGTTGCTCTGAGGTGTGAGTGAGCCTAATGAACACAAAGACGCGAAGACCGAATGCCTCCTCCTGGTCTTCGCGTCTTTGTGATTTGTCTCGATGACAGCGTTTCGGAAATGGAAACCCTCGACCGTTAGTTTTGATTGCCGCCTGTTCGCTTCTCGCTAATGCCCAGCGCTTTCATTCGACGATACAAGTGTGAGCGGTCGATGCCCAGCGCTTCGGCGGTGTGGGTGACGTTGCCGTCGCACTCGCCCAGCTTCCGAAGAATGTAGTTGCGCTCGTAGGCTTCGCGGCCTTCGCGATACGAAGTGAAGTTGTACCGCGGCGGCATCTTCACACCCTCGGGAGTTCCAAACGGCGGCAAGTCATCGGCGGTGATTCGCTCCTTGGCCGCCATTATGACCACGCGCTCGATCGTGTTTCGCAGTTCGCGCACATTGCCCGGCCAATCGCAATCGGCCAACCGCTTGTGCGCGTCTTCGGTGAAAGCCTTCGGCGCTCGGTTGTACGCAGTCGAGTATTTGAGATTGAAGTAGTTCGCAAGCAGCGGGATATCCTCGCGGCGGTCGCGAAGCGGAGGCACTTCGAATGGAATCACGTTTAGGCGATAAAAAAGATCCGCTCGAAACGCGCCGCGCTCGATCTCTTCGTCCAATCTCTTGTTCGTCGCTGCGATTATGCGCACGTCGACCTGCAGCGGGGTGTTCGAACCCAGAGCCTCGAATCGCTGCTCCTCGAGAACTCGCAGCACCTTAGACTGGACTTTCAAGCTCATATCGCCGACTTCGTCGAGCAGCAGCGTGCCGCCGTCGGCTTGTTCGAACTTGCCTCGCTTCGCTTGAGTAGCGCCGGTGAATGCGCCTTTCGTATGTCCGAAAAGTTCGGACTCGATCAGCTCTTCGGGAATGGCGGCGCAGTTGAGCTCCACGAAGGGCATTACCACTCGCGAAGATTGATGATGAATCGCTCGCGCGGCCAGCTCCTTCCCGGTGCCCGACTCGCCGTATATCAGAATGCGTCCGTTGGTCGGCGCGGCAACGGCGATCTGCTGGCGAAGCGCGCGGATGGGAACGCTCTCGCCGATCATTGCGTTCTCATCGTCGAGTTGCTCGCGGAGCCTTCGGTTGTCGGCTTCGAGTTGGCGCTGGCGAAGCGCGTTGCGAACGGCAAGCACGGTGCGATCTATCTGAAGCGGCTTTTCGATGAAGTCCACGGCGCCAAGCCGAGTCGCCCGCAAGGCTGTTTCGATGTTCCCGTGTCCGCTGATCATTATCACCGCCGTGTCCGGATAGGCGGCTTTCAATCGCTCGAGGGTTTCGATGCCGTCGATGCCCGGGAGCCAGACGTCCAGAAGCACGCAACTAAACAGATTCCGCTCAAAGAAGGCAATGCACTCCTCGCCCGACGCTGCAGTCTCGACCGACAAACCTTCGTCCGCGAGCACTCCTGCCAGCGAGCGGCGGATTCCTTCTTCATCATCGACTATTAGAACTGAGTTGGGCATGCGGAAAGTGATGCGTGAAACGTGATGCGTGATGCGTGAGACGTGAGACGTGATGCGTGACAAGATTTCTACGCAGGGGTCCGGTTACGAATCACGAATCACGCATCACGCATCACGCATCACGTTTCACGCATCACTCTTCACTCCTCTTCGGTGGTAGTCTTAGCATCACGGACTCGAACGGCTCGATATCAAGGCGCAGCATGCCACCGGCGTCGGAGAACACTTCTCGCTGCTGTTTTCGCCGCTTCAAAAAGATTGTCGTGCCGAATACCGAGCCCCCTACCAGCACCGTGGCCAGGATCAAGCCAAGCAGACCAAAGGTCGATAGCAACATATCCGCCGTTTTCTCCATGCGGAACGGATCGTTGACCGGCCATAGCGGATTGCGTAGCCACTTCACTGTGTAGGGATATTGCACCGAGTTGACCAGGCTTTCGGCAAACTCGCGGTCCCGGACGTTCACTGCCTCGACCAGGTAGTTCCCCGTCCGCTTGAAGATTATGTGCTGCTGATCGGTTTCGGGGAGCGATGAGACGTAGCTTGTGACGCGCGCCATAGCGTCGGTAGCAAACTGCGGAGTGTGGAACTCGACGATCAGAAGCTTCAGCGGCGAATCGGGTGCTCCCGGCGCCGATCGGGCAACGCTTTCCATCTTAGCCTGTGTTTGACCCGTCGCCTGCGTCTGCGGCGCGCCACTGTTCGGGCCTTCGCCTTGCGCGTACTGAGCCATCACCGCTTCGGTGTCTCCGGCGAATTCAAACATCGCCCGGCCATGTTCAAGGAAGGCGTCCAGCGATTCCGGACCCAGGAAATAGCGTTGGCTTTGCGGAACCAGGGACGCGGCCGGCAAGCTGTCGAGCAGAGGCGGACGGGTGACGACCGCGCTCATCGGAACAATCGCATCCGCAACCGCGCGGGCCAAAGCTTCTCGAACAGTCGAGCTTACCCGGGAAGGCTTCTGACTTGGGTCACCAACGCGAACAAAGAAGGTCCCTTTCCAGAAGACCAGCTCGCCATCGAGCCGAGCGCCGCCCGAGCCTATATCTTCCTCGATGGGTTTGACCCTGCTCGCTCCGCAATTGAACATAAACAGCCCAAGTGCCGCGAACTGGTTTTCTGTTTCGAACACATCGACGCGAACTCCCGCGTACTCACGCGAAGCGGCCGACGTGACCCGGTATTCCTCGTAGATTGCCGCTTTGTCTCCGACAAGCTCGACGAGGTTGTCTCCACCTATTGGCTTTATGTCGCTGGTTGCCCTTAAGCGAGCGAGGCTGCCGGGTAGCAATCGCGCGAGCGGGCTCGACGATGCGAGGGGCGTCACTGCCGCGCTGGCCGGTTGATCCTCCCCCGCCGGCGCCTGCCGAGCTCCGATGGCAAGGGGCGATATTAGTACTAGTATGAGTGCCAGCACTGCCGGCCGTTGCTTCTCCAAATGCATTTGTTCGGTTCCAAGATCAGGCGTCAGCCAGATTAGACCCCACGCCGAGCGCTTTAGTTCCGGCGCCGCAACTCGGCGAGTATCATGTTCGCGTAGCGTTCAGGATGATGTATGTCGTCCAGGATTATCTTGCCCGACTCCGAGGCGCTGTCGATTCCAATATCGCCGAGGTTCAACAATCGCTGCCAGACCGATGCCGTAACGGTCACATCTTGAATGTTGCGCAGCGGTATGTTGCGCACGATCTTCGCGATTATTCCGTATCGCATTTCGAGCTTGTAGTTGGTAAGCGTGTACACCTCGCGCTTCCTTAAAATGTGATGGTAGATTGGATTTGAAAACGCGATGAGCGCCACGGCGAGTATCACGAAGAAGGCGACCGTTCCTGTAACCCACTGCACCTTCATGTTGCTCAGAACTCCCATCAACGCCGCCGTGGCGATTGTGATCAACGCGCCGACTATGTAACGGATCAGCACGAAAATCAGAGTCGGTCTTACCGTAAATATTTCGTGCTCGTCGGCGTAAGACCCAACCGCCCCGGCCGGCCCAACCGCAACGGGCCCATTCGATGCGCCGGTTGCCGTAAGCATCTCCGAGCCGCAACTATTGCAGAAGCGGCTTCCATCCGGGAGCGTCTCACCGCACTTGTTACAGCGCATATTTTCCTCACGCCATTGTTATCTTACCCGAGCCAACTCGAATTCTAGCATACGAGCGCGCGGCGATATAAGAAGGTTGAGAGCCGTGCGAACGCTCTGACCTCCGGCCAGGCCTGTGACGCTGCATCATTTCTGGCGTCTCGTTCTGTGCGCGGCCGCGCCTTTGCAGTTCTACGGATTCGCGCTTGACGCCCGCGCCGCGAGCTATAGAATTGAACCACCCCCTCCAGATACTCCGCAGGATTCTCAAAGTTAAGTCATGCAAGAGTACATCGACCGTTTCTCCGACTATCTGAAGTATCAACGCAACGCGTCCGCGCATACTCTGCGAAACTACATCAGCGATCTCGCACAGTTTTACGATCACCTCTGCCCCAGACACTCTGACGGAACGCGCGACGACATAGACATAAGACAGATCGATCACATTACGATTCGCGAGTACATGGCGCAGCTTTATCAGGCCAAGCGAAAGAAGGCGTCAATAGCGCGGAAGCTGGCTACGCTGCGGACATTCTTCAAGTTCCTATGCCGCGAGCAACTGCTCGAAGTGAACCCCGCCAAATTGGTCTCGAGCCCGCGTCTTGAGAAGAGGCTTCCAAAAGTGATGTCGATCGACGAAATCATTCAATTCATAGAGACGCCGGACACCGAGACCGTGCTGGGTAAGCGCGATCGCGCGATAATCGAGATGTTATATGCCACGGGCTGCCGCGTATCGGAAATCGCCGGGATGAATTTCGACGACATCGACTTCAAGCACGAAACAATCCGCGTGCGAGGCAAAGGCCGCAAGGAACGCTTCGTGCCATTCGGCTCCAAGGCGAAGGAAGCTCTCGGAGCTTACTCTGAAGTGCGAGGTGCTTTGCTTGCGGAAGCGCCCGAACATAAGCGTCAGGCGAACGCTGTGTTTCTTAACTATCAAGGGACGCGAATCACGACCCGCTCGATAGGCAGGTTGATCGAGAAGTACGTAAAGGAGTGCGCGCTTGCTCAGGCCATAAGCCCCCACTCGCTTCGTCATTCAGTCGCGACTCATCTGTTATCCGCCGGGGCGGATCTGCGCGCGATTCAAGAGTTGCTTGGCCATGCGCGGCTCTCTACTACGCAGATCTATACTCATGTTTCCATTGAACAGTTGTTGCGCGTATACGACAAAGCCCATCCAAGGGCCTGACCGACAAAGAAAGCGCTCTTTTGCTCTCTTCATCCGCGATCTTCCCCGGTCCTCAAACAAAACAGCAGAAGCTTTAGCAGAATTCCGACGCTGAAATACGTCTTCAAATTGTGTAGGGGCATGTGGAGAACGAATCGAGCGGGTCCTCGATTCATGATGAGATAAAATACCTTCTACGGAGGAACGCAATGGCTGCTACCCGTGAAATCGTCGCGTGCAAGATTCATCCGGCAATCGGGATCGCCCGCGTCGGCAATAGCCCGGACAAGTACTTTATCGGCCCGGAAGTGCCGGGCCTGTGCGAAACGCCGCGCGGAGGCTACAAAGACGCCGGGGAGCCCCGCAAAGGTGTTCCGCCTCGCGTCAAACGTCAAGCGGCCCGATTCCGCATCTTCGGCTACGATCGCGATGGCAACGCCATCCGAGAGATTACCGCCGGCGAAGCCATCATCACCTGGTCCGTTCACCTCGCGAACAAAAAGGCGGAGTGGTTTGAGTTTCGGGGACGTGATGGAGAGCACGGGACGCCAAAAGCGCCGCGGCGAAATCCCAAAGTCACGGATCGCCAGTCGTTGATCATTGATCCGGGCAAGAGGACGATCGGAGGCCCCGGTCAGTTGGCCCACTTCGCGGGCGGCCAATTCATGGGCATCCCGGTTCCGCTGGGCGAAATCCGCACAGAAAAGAATGGCCGGCTCCTTGTGATCGGCGGCTTCGGCAAATCGGGGACCTCGGACCCGACGCGGCCCATCACGCACTACGCCAACAACGACGGCTGGTACGATGACGTTTCCGATGGCCCGGTGACCGCCCAGGTCACCCTCACGGACGGGCGACAGTTGACCGCGATGCCTGCTTGGGTGATTGTCGGCCCGCCGGATTTCTCGCCCCCGACCAGGCATTTCGTCACCTTCCACGACATCGCGATGGAGGCGGCAATCAGCCGGGGACGGATGCAAGCGCCATCCCGCCCTTCTTTCACTCAGGACATCTATCCAATCTTCGCGCGCACTCTGGACTTGCAGTGGGTACAGCAGGTCGCCTTGATGGGTCACGGACCGGGGGCCGGGGGCGGGAATTTCTCGACGACTCTGGCGGAGCTGGCTAGCAACGGGCCAGACCACAAAGAGTTTCGCCAGAGCATTTTCGGCAGGCTCCGAAATCCCAACGCCACGGGCGCAGCAGCCAAGCAGCAGGCGAACCGGGGCTTCATGCCTCTGCTCTCGGGGGATGAGGGAGACAAGGTTTCGGGCAAGCCGGGGACGTGGCTCTCACTCACTAAGACTCGGTACGAGTTGATGCGACGATGGGCCGAGGGGGAATTCGAGGCGGACTGGAAGGGTGAACCCATCCCGTCGCGCAAAGTGACGCCCGAGGGTCTGGATAGGGCGCCGCTCGAGAACTGCTCGGGCGGCCCGTTCTACCCGGGCATCGAAGCCGGCTGGCTTATGCGCAACCCCGAAGTCTATGCCGAGCCATTCCGGTTTGATCACCGGCAGCTTGCACCAGGCGACGTGACCAAACGCAGCGCGTTGCCCTGGCAGGCGGACTTCTTCGAATGCCGCGAGCACTGGTGGCCCGCGCAACGGCCCGACGAGATCTTGACGCTCGCGAGCTACAATAGTCTCAAGGAACTCGAGCAGCAGATGGCGAAGCTCAACCCTAAGAGCAAAGCTTTCCAGAACCTTCAAGCGCAACGCGACGGGCTATGGCGCGAGCGAGAGCCGTGGGCGAGAGGGCTGCCCGGCGAATCGCCCGCCGGTGACAACGCGATGGTGAACGACTGGCACCGACTGGGGTTCCTCGTCAATCAAACGAAAGACGGCGCCCCGCTGACGCTGAACGGTTTGACCCAGGTCGTCGAGACTGAGCGAGACGAATCTCTGAGTACAGAGGCGTAGTGAAACCCTTGTCCGATAGAAACTGTGAAGTGCCGGTTGTGGAAAGATGAAGATGAAACGAATCGATGCGCTGGTGCTTGGAGGCGGACCCACAGGCAGTACGATCGCGTTGACGCTCGCACGCGCCGGGCGCGCGGTAGTGCTCATCGAACGCTCGCGTTATGAACAGCCGCGCGTCGGCGAGACGCTTGCGCCCGCCGCCCGGCTTAGCCTGGCCAGCCTGGGTTTGTGGGAGCGATTCGAGCGGCAAGGCCACGCGCAGTCTTACGCGATCCGCTCAGCCTGGGGCGAGCCGAAACTCTACGAACAAGATTTCACGTTTCACCCCTACGGCTCGGGCTGGCATCTCAATCGGCAGTCGTTCGATACAATGCTCGCCGAAGCCGCCGCGGAGGCTGGCGCAACGGTTTACCTTGGAGGCCGTCTGGAGGAAACTGTGCAAGAGGCGGGCGACGCTTGGTGCGCCAGCCTGAGGCATGAGGGCGAGCGTCACCGATTCCAGGCTTCGTTCGTGGTGGATGCCACCGGGCGAGCAGCTTCATTTGCGCGGCGCAACGAGGCGGTCAGGAAAGCGCACGACGCCTTGGTCGGAGTCGTCGGGTTCTTATCGCCGCGTGCAGGTCGAGTCACTCCCGAATTCTACACGCTGGTGGAAGCTAAAGAGTCCGGGTGGTGGTATTCGGCTCTGCTGCCCGACCTGCGAATGATCGGCATTTTTATGACCGATGCCGATTTGCTACCCCGCGGACGCGGCCCGCTACTCGCGTTTTGGCAGGCGCGGCTGCAGCAGACCGATTACACGCGGGCGCGTCTTCGCTCGTTCAAGATCACTCATCCCCCGCGAGTGGTTGTAGCTAACAGCTCAACCCTCGACCGCATTACGGGCAGCGGTTGGCTGGCAGCCGGTGATGCCGCGATGGCTTTTGACCCGCTTTCATCCCAAGGTATTTCACAAGCGCTGGAATCAGGCGCACGCGCGGGCCAGGCACTGGAACGCCATCTCGCCGGAGATGCTGAAGCGCTGCATCAGTATGACACCCAAACAAAGACGGTTTTCAGGCGCTACGCGCAACTCTATGAAGGCTACTACGGTCGCGAGCAACGCTGGCCGCAGTCCACCTTCTGGCAACGAAGGCACGCTTCGTCTAAGCGAATGGCGCTCGATCATATTCCTACTTCAGCGACAGAACAACTCACGAAAGGAGACGACAATCATGAGCAACGCTAACGACAATCGCACGGGACGGAGAGAATTTCTGCTGGCTGGCGCGGCAGCTACCCTCGGACTCGCATACCGCGGAATTCCTGAGATCACCGCCGCCAGCCCGACTATCATTGTTCGCGGGCATCGCGCGGGTTTGCCAGATCCACCTGCTACTCACGGGATGCTGCTTTTCGGAGAAAAGAGCGTCTACCTTTCTCACCTGCCAATGTTCAGTATGCCGGTCCATCGTTATCAGGTGATTCTGGAGGTGACCCTCACAAAGGCCGGCAGCGACCCGCAAGCCGCTTATGTGCAGGACCGCCGGCAGCACCCCTCGACGAGAATCTATACCTTCGAACCGGAGCCCTTCGTCCTGCCGGAACTCGACCCGAAGAATCCGCAGCGCAGCTCGTTTAAGGGCACCATCTTTCGCGGCCATTTCGAGCGCGGCGGGAATCCCATCAATGAGAAAGTGGTCGCGACTGTTACCAGAGTCGTCCATTTTCGCAAGTTCGACTCTGAGGCGGCCGGCTTACCCCAACTCGAGTACTTCCTCTTTGGCAAAGGTCAGGACCTTTTCCTGGCCCACTTGATCACCAGCCCACCGGACTTCGATCAAGTGCTGTCTGTGAAACAGGTCGACAGGAAGTTCACGGACGAAGAGCTAAGCAAGGGCGCGCCGATCATTTTCCCGGGTAAGAAGAATACGCCGGGCCAGAGGATCAAGGCGGCACAGCAAGTGAGCGGGCAGGTGAAAGAGGCCGCTGGAGCCGCGACTAAGACGGTGAAGCTCCGTCCAGGTGTTCAGTTTTACTTCGAGTCAGGGGAGCTGGCCTCGTAGCAAGCTGCTCCTGGGGAAAGCTCACAGTAGCATCCGTGAAACCGAAGCATCACTCGCGGGTTGTCATTCCTGGGGGCGCGTCAGCTTTTCGCGCATACCCACGCCTGCCAGAGACTGTCGTGGGTGGGATTCCAGGAGTTTTCACACGGTCTCTGGCAGGCGTGGGTATGCGCGAAAATCTGACGCGCACCAAAGTAACGATCGAAACAAGCACGTCATTCGAGTTCTCAGCGGTCTTGACTGGCACGGTTTGACCTAGTAGAAGATCCGTTGTCGATGGAGTCGGCATGAGCCCGCGATGCGCACTTCAGCATCATGGGCCATCGTAATATGACAGGCCCGCCACAAAAGTTTCCGCTACATGATATCGCACTCGATGACTATCGGATTGATGGCGTCGAGGGAGTCTTGACGCCCGCGCTTGCGATCTATCCCGAGATAGTCGACGCCAACATCCGAACGACTTTGCGGTTATTAGGCGGCGATGCTAATCGCTGGCGGCCTCATGTGAAAACGGCGAAGCTTGCGTACATCATGCGACGGCTGGTTTCCCACCACGGCATCGCGAACTTCAAGTGCGCAACCGCGCTCGAGCTGTCGACGGTGTGCGAGGCCGGCGCTGCGGACGTCGTTGTTGCCTATCCAATGGTTGGCGCTAACGCTCGCCGGGTGAGAAATATAGCAGAGCAGTTCTCTAAAACTTCCGTGTCGGCCCTGGTTGAATCTCGCGAGCACATCAAGCCCTGGCAAGGAAGCCGCGTCGGACTGTTCATTGACCTGAACCCCGGAATGAATCGATCCGGCATCGAGCAAGATCGAGTAGATGAAATAGTCCAACTCGCGCGAGCTATAAAGAATACCGGTCAGGCCTTTCGTGGGCTGCACTATTATGACGGCCATCTCTCCTCTCTCGCTCTCCCGGAACGCGAGAATGTCGCGCATCGAGGTTACGATCGCCTGATGGAAGTCACCGCCGCCTTCGAGCGCGCGGAAATTGAGATTGCAGAGATCATAACCGCGGGGACGCCGGCCTTTCCATGCACGCTCTCCTATGCGGCTTTCGCAACATCTTCGTTCACTCATCGCGCATCGCCGGGAACGGTTGTGTACAACGACTGCTCCAGTATGGGCCAACTGCCGGCGGAGTACGGCTATCGTCCGGCTGCGGTCGTTGTTTCAGCGGTTGTCTCTCACCCATCGCCCGGCCGCTTCACTTGCGACGCGGGACACAAAACGGTTTCGGCTGACTCGGGCATTCCAACATGCGCCGTGATCGGCCGGCCGGAGTACCTGCCGTCCAAACCGAGCGAGGAACATCTTCCAATTGACTTCTTCGAGGGCTCACCGCCAGCCATAGGCGATGCGCTTTATCTTGTCCCCAGGCACATCTGTCCAACGGTTAACAACTTTGATCACGCGCTGCTGGTTGAGAGCGGCCGCATTGTTGGAGTGGAGCGGGTAACTTCTCGCGGCCGCGAAGCGCCGGTCACATGACTCTGAATCTGTTATTGCGATAGTCGCTCAATGGCTTGTTGTAGCGGCGGGTTGATTCTGACTGCGAACCTGTTGTTTGTAGTAGTCCGCGATGTATCTTCTCATTCCAAACTCTGCCCAACTCATGCCGTAGCGCCTGGCCTCCGCAATAGCGCGCTGCCCGGTCCAGCCATCGTGCCAGATGCGATAGATAGCGGTGATAGTTCCCGTTCGATCGGAGCCGTGCTTGCAGTGAATGAAAACCGGCTGGTTCTCGGGATTATCGATTATCGCCAATACGCTGGAGACCTGTTCGTTTGACGGCGCGCTCAGGCCCGGCATCGGGATGTTGAAGTAGCGCAGCCCTGCGGACTTTGTTTCGCTTTGCTCTGCGCTGATGCGCTCGTCTTCGCCCCGCAGGTTTATTATCGTCTTTATGCCAAGCTCCGCCAGTTTTCTTATACCCCCGTCGCGAGGTTGCGCGCCGCGGTACAGTCGTTCGCTTACTTTGTGAAAATTGGGAAGCTCCTTGTAGCTGGGTTCCTGCTGAGCCTGGCTTGCCGCCGCGAGCAGCATCAGGGCGCACACCACGGCGCTCAACCTGCCAGTTCGATTTTTCATTTTGATTTGAAGCTTACTCGAGTCTTCGCGCGCCGAATGCGATTCCTACTTGTTTCGGCTCGTAGTGACTACGACGCCCTTTGTGTCGATGCGCGAGTAGTAGTCGTAAACGTAGCGCTTCAACGAACCGTGACCCATGCCGTAGTCAAAGTCGTATTGCTTCATCTCCTGGAAAGCCTGTTCTGCCGTCCATCCATCGTGGGTGATCCTGTAAATCGCGCTCATAGCTCCAGTGCGATGGCGGCCGCCGGCACAGTGCACGAATACGGGTTGGTTTGCCGGGTCATTCACTATCTTCAGGAAGAGCTCGGCCTGCTCGGGGGAAGGCTGGTTTTTGTCGCTCATTCCTATGCGATGGAACTTCATGCCTTGCGCCTCGACCAGGGCCTGCTCTCGATCTACGCCGCCCATTTGGAGGTCTATGACTGTCTTCACTCCCATCGCAGCCAGGCCCGCATAGTCTTGCTCTTTCGGCTGAGCTCCTCGGTAAAACGTCTCATTGACGCAACCGAAATTCTTGACCTGGCACTTCGGTGTTTTGTTGCCCTGTGCGGCTTGCGCGACTGAAAGGATTGCTAATGAGATAAAAACGGATGTGACGAATACGAATACAGGTGAGAGTTTTCGAAACGCGCGCATCAGATCTCCTTCCTAAAACCCACAAAACCAATTGCTCGATTTTCCAGTGAGCAGGATTATGGTACCTTGAGTTCCGTGAGCCTGCAACGAAAAACTTCGCCGCAACAACTTCGTATGATTTGCTCGCTAAAAGGCCCCAAAATACGCATTGAACCCGTACGCAATTCACCGCCGGGAGGCGCAAGAAAGTGACCGACCAGCCTATTCTTAAGGAGCGAGCCAGAACGTTTTTCGCCGAGCTTCAAGACCACATATGCTCGGCGCTCGAACTGCTTGACGGCGAAGGCCGGTTTCGCGAGGACCTCTGGACGCGCGACGAAGGGGGCGGCGGTCGCACGCGGGTGATGGAAGACGGCGCGATGTTCGAAAAAGCCGGTGTGAATTTCTCGGAAGTCTTCGGACACTTCGACGAGGCGTTTGCCGAGAGGCTTCCGATTGGCGACGGCACCGAATTCTTCGCAACCGGAGTCTCGCTGGTACTCCACCCTTCCAACCCTTTCGTACCGACGGTCCACGCAAACTTTCGCTATCTTGAACGAGGCTCTGGAAGTTGGTTTGGCGGCGGCACCGATCTCACACCGTACTATCCATACCTTGAAGACGCGATTCACTTTCACCGAACGTTGAAGGATGCTTGTGACGAGTTCGACCCGGAGTTTTACCCGCGCTTCAAGAAATGGTGCGACGAGTATTTTTTTATTAAGCATCGTAATGAAACGCGCGGAGTGGGCGGTGTCTTCTTCGACTACCTGACCGGCGATTCAGGGCACGAACAGCCTTCCGCGAGCGACGAACGGTCCACAGATCACCGCAGCATCGAATCCATCTTTGAGTTTGTTCAGCGGATTGGGCGTTCTTTTCTTCCCGCCTATCTTCCGATAGCGGAGCGCCGGAAGGGTGAGCCCTACACCGACCGCGAGCGACAATTTCAGTTGCTCCGGCGTGGACGCTACGTTGAATTCAACCTGGTCTATGATCGCGGCACGCACTTTGGCTTGCAGACACAGGGACGCACCGAGTCTATCCTGATGTCACTGCCTCCGCTTGTGCGCTGGCAGTACGAGTATCATCCCGAACCCGGCACGCGAGAAGCCGAAGCGTGGGAGTTCTTCCATCCACGTGATTGGTTGAAACTGGGTGAATGAACGGAAGGTTCCGTTGTTCGGCTGGCTGCTGAGTGCTAAATTATTCAGCGCGATCATCGAATGAGGAGCAAGCTATGGCGGCGCGCAAACGAAAAGAGTACGGCGAGTACATCGTCTCAGACTCGAAGATCTGCGGCGGGGACTTAACCTTCAAGGGCACGCGTGTGCTGGTGAAGGATGTTCTTTACTATGTCGCAAAGGGCAAGGATTGGGATTGGATTCCCAAAGCTTACGATGGAAGGCTCAGTCACGAGGCTATCGCTGAAGCGGTTGAGCTGGCGCGCGAGGCGTTGGCCGCAAGCACCGAGAACGAGGAGCAAGTTATGGCGGCACGCAAACGAAAAGAGTACGGCGAGTACATCGTCTCAGACTCGAAGATCTGCGGCGGGGACTTAACCTTCAAGGGTACGCGTGTGCTGGTGAATGATGTTCTTTACTATGTCGCGCAGGGCAAGGATTGGGATTGGATCGTCAGCGGTTATCACGGCATTAGTCGGGAAGCAATTGCAAAGGCAATCTCGCTCGCGAGTGAGTCTTTGATCGCGAAGGTCGAGACTCGTCGCCGCGCGGCATGAACGCTCGGAATGGAAAAGAGATCGCCTGGTAACCGAAACGAAGAAATGAGATAGGCGGAGGAAGGCTGTCACAATCTCACGATGTCAACGGTCCTCAGGCAAGAAGGATATGAAATCGTGATTCGCTCCAACGATCACGAGCCTGCTCACGTCCATGCCTTTAAGGGAGACGGTGAAGCGAAGATCAATCTCGATCCGGTTGAGGTGAAGCAAGTCTGGAATATGAAGAGACAGGTTGCGCGAAAGGCGAAACGAATTGTCTCCGAGAACCAGGAGTATTTGTTGCAGAAATGGGAAGAGATCCATGGAAGATAGAGCGTTCGATCAAGAGTATGAGAGAGCGAAACGGGCAGCCGCACGAGCCGATCGAATTGAGCCGCGTGCCAAGTCCGCGCGCTATGATCGCCGAACGAATCGCATAGTCGTGGAACTGCGCAACGGGGCAACCTTCATGTTTCCGGCCGAGCTGGCGCAGGGGTTGGCGGGAGCATCGCCGAAGGATCTGGCTGAGGTGCAGGTAACGCCATCTGGCGCCGGGCTTCGCTGGCCCAGTCTCGATGTCGACTTCAGCTTGCCGAATCTTTTGGCCGGGGAGTTCGGATCGAAGAGTTGGATGGCAAAGCTGGGCCGCAATGGCAGAGGTGATGTTCGAAGGGAACAACCTTTGAAAGCAAGAAGCAGTCGGCGATCGAAGGCGTAGTAACCAAGCTCAAGCTTCCGTCGATGCTACATGCACGCAACCAGGTGTCCGGGCGATCGCGGGCCATCACTACCGCTCGGAGCCGTCATTGTCGACCTATACTATTCGCGTTCCCGGCGTCCTTTGCCGCGGCCACCCGCCGTCGCGGAAACCCGCTCGACTTCCGACATGACCCTCAGCAGATTCTCACCCAGAATCTTCTTGATATCCCCGTCCGAGTAGCCGCGCTTCATGAGCTCATATGTGATTGTCGGCAGCTTGGAAATGTCTTCCATTCCCACCGGCAGTCCTGTCAGCGGAACGCCGTCGAAGTCTGAACCGATGCCAACGTGATCCACCCCGGCCACCTTGGCTATGTGATCTATGTGATCCATCAGAACCGAGAGCGGCGTTTTCCCCGGGTCGTTCGCAACTCGCCACTTCTCGACCTCGTCTTGCACCCGCTTCGGTTCGTTCGGATACGTGACCTTCAGTTCGTCTTCCATGCTCCGCGAGCGCAGCGCGAGTTCCGCTTTGCGAGGATCCAGGAAGCCATCATAGAAATTCACCATCACCACACCGCCGTTCTTGGCTAAAGCTTTCAGCATGTCGTCGCTCATGTTTCGAGGATGGCCGGCAATGGCTCGCGCCGAAGAATGCGAAGCAATGACCGGCGCGCGAGTCGTCGCGATAACGTCGTAGAAGGTCTTATCCGCGACGTGCGAAATGTCCGCCATCATTCCTATGCGGTTCATCTCTCGGATAACTTCGCGTCCGAAATCCGTCAGGCCGTTGTGATGCTTCACGCTCGGGTTGTTTATGTCGCCTTCAGAATCCGCCCAGTCGTTGGTGTTCGTATGAGTGAGCGTCATATAGCGAACGCCCAGTTCGTAAAACATCCGCAGGGCGTGAAGGCTGTCTTCGATTGCGTGGCCGCCTTCGATCCCCATCAACGCGGCGATCTTTCCGCTCTTCACGATGCGGCGAATGTCGGCTGCGGTCGAAGCCGCCGCGAGGGACTCGGGGTGACGACGGATTTGTTCGTGGACGACCGCAATCACGTCGAGCGCACGGCGGGCCGCGCCTCCCCCTTCAGCGGGCTTCTTATTGACGAACTCTTTTCCAACGTACACGGCGAAGAACTCCGCCCCGAGGCCGCCGGCTTTCATTCGCCTGAGATCGGTGTGGGTCTTGACCTTCGCGTTTGGATCATCGCCACGCATTCCCAAATCGAATCCGTCGTCGACAAGCGGAGACGTGATGTCGTTGTGGGTGTCGATGACGATCGACTGGCGATGGAGCTTCTCAGCTCGCGCGCGTAGAGCGTCTTCAGTCGATTGCGATGGAGCAGCCGGGCGGCGCCGCGGCTTCTGCTTTTGCGATGTGGCCGCAGTGGAGCCGGAAACAGCCGCCGCCGCGAAACCTCCAGCCGCAAGCGCTGCGGCCAGGCAGAATGCCAGCGAGAGTCTTAGAAGCGATGTGCGCATAGGTGTGAGAGTCCTTTTCGTTGGAAGTGGGGGTCTGGCCCGCCTATCTTGCAGTGTAGTATCCACGCCGCGCGCGTACTTGAAGGCCCGGCCGCTTGACCTCTACGCGAATCGCTCTGAACGTGCCGGGGCGCGGCTCGACCTTGCTGTAGTAAGTCAGCACATACTGCGCTCGAACCTCCGCAGCCAGCCGCTTGTATATTTCGTCCAGGTCGCGTGTTTCCTTTTTCTGGTCTTCGTAGATGGGTGGAAAGAATGCGCGGCCGCCGGTGTCTTCGCACATCGCCTTCAACACGAACTCACCTGCCAGGTCCTGAACGTTAGGCGAAGGCGCAACACCCGTCGAGTGCACGCCGTAGATAACCGCGTCCGATTTCTGCGCTTCGTTGAGCGCTTGCGCCAGCGTTGAAGTCGAGACCGTATCGGTGCCGTCTGACAGGACCACCATCACGTGCCGCCCCTCCGCGGGGCGCAGATATCTGGCGGCCGATATCATTGCGTCATACAGCGCGGTCGCGCCTTGCGCCTTTAGCTGTCCAAGCGCGTTGACAAGCTGATCGACGTCAGAAGTGAACTGCAACTCGATCCTTGCTTCGCTCGATACGCTCATCAGCGCGGCCTGATCGCCCCGGCGCATCACGTTTCGAAAGAACTGGGCCGCCGCCCGTTGCTCGAAGTCAAAGCGGTGCCGTATCGAGCCTGAGGTATCGAATAAGAAGATCAGCCGCAACGGGATCTGCCCTTCGCGATAGAAGCCGGCGATGTCTTGAAGTGAGTTGTCCTCGTACAACTCGAAATCTTTTTCGGTTAGATCGTTGACCTGATTGCCGGCCGAATCGGTGACCGAGGTAATCACCGTGACCAGATCGGCTTTCAGCTTTATGGGTTTGTCTTCCTGCGAGTCTTCGGTGGCGCGGCGCGGACGGGTTTCTTCGGCGGGAGGCGAAACGGGCCGGCGTCCTTGCGATTGCGAAGGCGGTTGAGGTTTCGGAGGCGGAGGCGTTGGTCTGCCCGACTGGGCAAACGCGAAGGCAAAAGGTAAAAGGAGAAAGGCAAAAGGAAAAAACATCAGCAGCGCTTGAACGTCGCGTCCGAGGTTTTTCCTTTTTACTTTTGCCTTTTGCCTTCGAATCATATCCTCGCTTCCGACGCTGCTGCCTTCGAGAGATACGCCGCGCGCCATTCTTCAAAGTCCTTCAACGCAAGCTCGACCTGGAGATGGCGCCGGTCGACTTTGCGCCTGAGCCGCCGCCGGTCTGCTTCGTCCAACGGCAGCAAAAGCGCGAAGGTTATGTTCATCGGCTGAAAGTTCCTGACGTCTGCGTTCGCGATGTAATTCGTAAGGCTCCCCATCGCGCTCCGGCGGGGCGGGGCCTGCGGCTTGCGCCCGCGCGCAAGTTCAGCCGCGTGCACGCCCGCCATGAATCCTGTCGCCATCGCTTCGATGTATCCCTCGACGCCGGAAATCTGTCCCGCGAAGAGAACGCGCGGCTGAGCGCGCATTTGCAACGTCTCGGTGAGCACAGCCGGCGCGCAGATGAACGTGTTGCGATGAATCTGACCGTAGCGAATCATCTCAGCTTGTTCGAGTCCGGGGATTAAACGAAGCACGCGCTTTTGCTCGCCGAACTTCAGATGGTTTTGAAACCCGACCAGGTTGTAGCTGTCGGCCATCAGAGTTTCCTGCCGTAGCTGTACAACCGCGAAGGGCTGCCGATCGGTGCGCGGATCGCGAAGGCCAACCGGTTTCATCGGTCCGTAACGCAACGTGTCGCGGCCGCGACGCGCGATTTCCTCGATTGGCAAGCAGCCTTCGAAATACATCGTCTTCTCGAACTCGTGCAGCGCAACTGACTCTGCCGCGAGCAGCGCGTCGTAGAAGCGATCGTACTCCTCTTCATTGAACGGGCAGTTGAGGTAGTCGTCCCCGCCCTTTCCGTAGCGCGCCGCGCGAAACGCAATTTCGCAATTGACCGACTCCGCATCGACTACCGGCGATATCGCGTCGTAGAAGTAAAGTTGTCCGGCGCCGGTCAGTCTGCTGATCTCTTCAGTAAGCGCAGGCGATGTGAGCGGGCCGGTGGCGATAACAACCGGTCCCTCGAGTTGCAGAGTTTGAACTTCTTCGCGCAGCACTTCGATGTTCGGATGAGAAGCGATTCGGCGGGTGACCTCTTCAGCAAACCGCTCGCGATCAACCGCGAGCGCTGAGCCTGCGGGCACCGAGTTCTGGTGAGCTACGCTGATGAGCAACGATCCCCCGCGGCGTAGTTCCTCCTTGAGAAGATATGGCGCGGTGCCGGGCTCATCCGTCTTCAGAGAATTCGAGCACACGATCTCACCAAGGTTCGCGGTCTCGTGAGCGGGAGTCGGACGCACAGGGCGCATCTCGTACAGCCGAACTCTGACGCCGCGCTCGGCAGCTTGCCAGGCGGCTTCCGAGCCGGCCAGCCCGCCGCCGATTACTGTTATTTGTGGGTCGTTGGTCATCTGAGATCAGTTGATAGGGCTCGATGCTGAGTTCGCTTCGATTCTAGCATTCGCGCGCGAGGGCTATCAAACTACGGGACTGAGCAGGACGGTTCAATAGCATTGGAAGACCGCCGTTGAGGTGACGCGCGCGTGCTACAATCACGGGCAATGGACAGAGAACGACTCAAGAAGCTGCTGGAACAGGTGAAGGCGGGGCGCGTTGACGTCGACGAAGCCGTCGACAAGATGGCGAGCCTGCCTTACGAAGACATCGCCTTTGCGCGAGTCGACCACCATCGCGACCTGCGGCTTGGGTTTCCTGAAGTCATTCTTGGCCAGGGCAAGACCGCTCAACAGATCACTCAGATCGCCGAGCGGATACTGACCAACAGCTCGAACCTTCTTGTCTCGCGAACGACAGAAGAGGTTTTCAGCCACGTTCGCGAGATCGCGGCTGACGCTGAATTTCATTCGGAAGCACGGATGATTTCTGTCCAGCGAGATAGAACTGAACGCGGAGACGGAACGATCGCCATCATCTCGGCAGGAACGTCTGACATTCCGGTCGCGGAAGAAGCAGCAGTCACCGCGACGGCGATGGGGAACCGGGTTTCGCGCGTCTACGACGTCGGGGTTGCGGGCATTCATCGGCTGATGGGAGCCCGGCCGGAGTTCGAATCCGCTCGTGTGATCATTGTTGTGGCCGGGATGGAAGGCGCGCTGCCGTCTGTGGTAGGCGGGATGGTTTCCGTGCCGGTGATCGCAGTACCAACGAGCATCGGCTACGGCGCGTCGTTTGATGGGCTGGCGGCGTTGCTTGCGATGCTCAATTCGTGCGCTTCGAATGTAACTGTGGTGAATATCGATAACGGCTTCGGGGCGGGTTTCGTTGCGAGTTTGATCAATCGTAAGAGGAAGTAGCTCAGGAGTCCGTAGTAGTCAGTGTTAATGCCGTCTGACTGAGGACTACGGACTAGTGAGTTTCGCCTTGACCATATCGCTGAGCGCCTTTCCATCAACCGTCTTGCCTTCAAGCTTCGGACGCACCGCCTTCATCACCGCGCCCATGTCCTTTATCGACGAAGCTCCCAGTTCTGCGATCGTTTCTTCAACTGCCCGAGCTATGTCCTCTTCAGAGGCGGATGCCGGCAGGTAAGTCTGAATGATTCGCGCTTCGTTCTCTTCTTTGAGGGCAAGTTCTTCGCGGCCACCGGCTCGAAACTGCTCGGCAGCATCGCGACGCTGCTTCAACAGCGTGTTTAGCACCTTCATCGCTTCGGTGTCGTCGACCGCTCCCGGCAATTCTGTCTCGCGGAGCGTGAGCGCGGTCTTGACCATTCGAAGCGCGCTGAGCCGCTCGGCTTCTCTGGCCTTCATAGCTTCGGTTAGGTCGCGATTGATCTGATCAACAATTGGCATTTATGTCTCCAAGAGTAACGAGCTGGTTTCAGAAAGCTTACAGACAGAAAGGTTGAACTTCATGTACTTGGGCGCTGCACAACTCAACGCGCGCACCGCCGGTCGCCCAATCACCAGTCTATGCGTTGCTCCATCTTCAAACTCTCCTCAAGATACATCGTTGCAGTTCCCTGCATCAAGATCAGGTGATACCCTCCCTCCACTGGCTTGCCGGGATGTATTCGCCAGCCCGATTCATTGACAAACCCTCAACCCAAAAGTAACCTTCTGATTGAACGTTCATCTCCTGATATCCGTTTAGCTGTTCACCATTATGAAGCACGCAATCTACCCTGGCATTGCCCCTGAAGACGATCCCGACATTGAAGTCACCTATCCGGAAGAGCCGTCCGCCTCCGCCGGGCTGTGGACCGAGGTCAAGTCGATCACCCGCGACATAATCTTCGCCGCGGTGATGGCCGTGTTGATCGTCGTTTTCGTCGTTCAGCCCGTTAAGGTCGAAGGCACTTCGATGCAACCGCGCCTCGAGAATGACGAGCGCATCTTCGTCAACAAGTTTGAATACAACTTCACTCCGATCGAGCGCGGCGACATAGTCGTGTTCTGGTATCCGGAAGATCCGACGAAGTCGTTCATCAAACGCGTAGTCGGCTTGCCGGGTGAGAGCATCGATATGGACCAGTTTGGCCACCTCACGATAAACGGGCACGCAATCGAGGAGCCTTATCTGGCGCCCGAACGCAACCAGGCGGCTCGCTCGCGCTGGAACCAGGTGCGCGCCGACTTCAAGTACGTCAAGCCACATTATTATTTTGTGATGGGCGACAACCGCGATGCTTCCAACGATAGCCGCTCGTGGGGGTTGGTGCCTGAAAAATACATCTACGGCAAAGCGATGTTTCGATACTGGCCGTTTCCGCGAATCGGATCGCTGAACGGCACGGTTGACATCGAGGACGAACGGTAGCAGAGACCTTAGGTAGCATGGACTTTAGTCTGTGTCTCTGTCTCGCGACGAACGCACAGATCAAGATCGATGCTACACTTCATCTAATGCGCTCCAGGCTGACGCCCCTAGTCAAACTCTTCTACAATCCGCTTCAAGCGATGTCTGAAATCTCGGCCGGGGCGCCGTACATCACAGGCGCCGCGCTCTCGCTCGTGGCAACCTTCGCTTACTACGAGGTGCTCAGCGGAAGGCTCGTTAAAATCATCAACGCCTTCAGCCGCGAGCGTTCGATGGGATTGTTCGCGCCATTCCTCCTGTTTATCTACCGTGTCGTCCTGGGTATGATCGGCCACGCTGCACCAGTGCTATTTCTGGTTGTTGTGTTCGTTCCCGCGTGCCTGCTGGCTGCAAGCTTGATCCAACGACGAGCGAGCTTCAGCGTGCTGCTTCGTCAAGAGTATGCCCCGCTGGCGAGTTGCGCGCTGTTTGCTTGGGCGGCCGCGCACTTGATCATGCTGATTCCGGCGACCTTGATGTTCGAGCCGGGAGGCCCAGACGCCGCGGCGCTGGAAGCCACGCTCCGGCTCGTCCCGCTGCCTTACTTCGTCTTTCTGATGTTGATCGGCGTGCGCGTTGTGCTGCGCGCGAGCTATGGTCAATCAGCGGGGGTCGTGGTGCTCGGGTCGCTGTCATTGCTCGCTCTACCGCTCCTTCCAAAATTGCTTTTCATACTGACCTCTCCGTTTCTGCTCATCCTTGTCATCATCCTGCTAAGAAACTTGTTGGGGGATATGGTGAGCGCGCAGCGCGCGCGTGAAGATTTCAAGCGAAACCTCGAAGCCGCAACGTTGAACCCCGCCGACGCCTCGGCGCATTACAACCTCGGGCTGATCTACCAACAACGACGCCAGTATGAGGAAGCCAAGTCGAGCTTCAATCGGGCAATCGAGATCGACTCCGAAGAGACCGACGCGCATTATCAACTCGGCCGGATCGCTAGCGAAGAAGGCAGACTCGCCGATGCGATCAATCACTTCGACGCCGTGGTTAGCCGCAGCCCCGAGCACAGCCTGAGCGAAGTGTGGCGCGAGATCGGCCACGCTTACTTTGAAGCCGCGCAGTACCAGGACGCGCGCGCGGCTTTCGAGCGATTTATCGATAAGCGGCCGTCGGACGCAGAAGGCCGCTATCGTTATGGGCTGACGCTTCATCGATTGGGCAGGTCTGATGATGCGGCTACTGAGATGAAGGCTTGCATTGAAGCGGTGCGCACGTCGCCGGCTTACAAGTACCGGGCTGAGAAACATTGGGCAAGCGAAGCGCAGGCTTTCTTGCGTTCGCAGGGCGTGGTGGTGGGTGGTCAGTGACGAAGGATGACCAACTGGGGGATAAACTTGCTCCGCGATGTCGTCTCCGGCTAACAGCTCTTGCGCGAACCTCGATAAGGAATTCGTTGAACGCAATCCTGGCAATTGAAGACGCACGAATCTGGCGACGACGAGGCTTTGGCGCCCCGAAGCCGAAGTCATAGGCAATGAGTTATACTGACGACTGCGAGTGAGGAATAGATGGCACGTCGTCAACCCAGCGAGAGACGGATAGAAACCTCCAGGCGCGTAGCACGGCCGCTAAAGCTCACCCGAAGTCTGCAGCGCAATCAGATCAAGCTTGTGTGCAGCGAGATAGCGCGCGAGTTTCATCCCGACAAAATCGTGCTCTTTGGTTCTCACGCCTATGGCAACCCGCGCCTCGGGTCGGATATTGATCTGCTGGTTGTAATGCCATTCGAGGGAAGCCCGTTCCGACAGGCGTCTGTAGTTCTCGGCCACGTGGTACAGGCCATTGGCATAATGCCCTTGGATTTGCTCGTGCGTACTAGCCAGCAGGTACAGGAAGAATTCAGATGGGTGACAGCTTTATGCGAGAGATCATCAAGCGGGGACGGGTAATGTATGAAGCCGACCACTCTTGAGTGGATCAGCATAGATTCTGAGAAAGGATTATTCACTGAACGCAATCCTAGCACTCGATGACGGAAGAGTATGGCGAGGCCGCGGCTTCGGCGCCGAAGCCGAAGTTGTCGGCGAAGTGGTATTCAACACTTCGATGACCGGCTATCAGGAAATCCTCACCGATCCTTCTTACTGTGGGCAAATCGTGACGATGACCTATCCGCTCATCGGAAACTACGGCGTAAACGACGAAGACCAGGAGTCGCGCCGCGTGTTTGCCGAAGGCTTCATCGTGCGCGAGCTGTCGCGCACCTATTCGAACTGGCGCGCCGGCGAGTCGCTCGATGAATACCTAAAGAAGGCCGGTGTCCCCGGCATTTCCGACATCGACACACGCTCGCTCGTTCGGCACATCCGCGAGCGTGGCTCGATGAGAGGATGTCTTTCCACTTCCCAGACCGACGAACAAGCTGTGACCGAGCGAGCTCGCAGCGCGCCCGAGATGATCGGGTCAGATCTCGCCTCGGTAGTCACATGCCGCGAGCCTTATGTGTGGACCGACGATCAATCCCATGCTTATGGCTCGCCGCGACTGCTTCACCCAAACGCCAAAGACGGCGCAAAGAACGCCCCGCGCTTTCATGTGGTCGCGTATGACTTCGGCTTGAAGCACAACAGCCTTCGCAACCTCGCGGCGCTCGGCTGTCGCGTGACCGTGGTCCCCGCTCACACTTCTGCTGAAGACGTGATCGCGATGAAGCCCGATGGTGTGTGGCTGTCCAACGGCCCGGGCGATCCCGAGCCGCTGACCGGCGTTGTGACCAATCTGAAAAGGCTGATCGGCCGCTACCCGATCTTTGGCATTTGTCTTGGGCATCAACTTATGGGTCTCGCGTTCGGCGGCCGCACTTATAAACTGCCGTTCGGGCATCACGGCGGGAACCAACCTGTGAAGGACCTGACCACCGGGCGGGTGGAGATCACGGCACAGAATCACGGGTTCGCTGTTGATGCCGACTCGCTTCCTGCCGATTGCGAAATCACGCACATCAACTTGAATGACAATACGGTCGAAGGTCTCAGGCACCGAAGCCTTCCGGTTTATTCGGTTCAGTATCACCCGGAGGCAGGGCCTGGCCCGCACGATCCATCGCACCTTTTTGACACATTCGTCGTCACTATAGAGCAACACTCTCGGCCCAAGTCTGAGCTTTAAGCTCAGCAGAGCCGGAACACGTACTCCTTTGAAGCAGATTGCTCGATATTGCTTGATAAAGACCGGCAACCAGGAGGGCCATTAGCGAATCATACTGCTGGCTCCTTATTACGAGGAGAGCAAACAATCACAGAACAAACGGAAAGGTAGAGTCGGATGAAACCTCGAAAAATCACGCGAAGGAGCTTGCAGGCAGGATTGCTTGCGTTGGCAGTCAACCTGATCGCCACTGCGCCGGCAGTCGCCCAGTCTGCGCACAGCTTTCCAAACATAAGAGTCAAGAATTTCGGCCAGCTCGACGAACGCTTTTATCGAGGCGCGCTGCCCAAAGAGGGAGACTTCAAGGACCTTGCTGCGTTGGGTATCAAGACAGTTATTGATTTGCAGGATGAACCAGTCAGCTATGAAAAGCGCGCCGCCGAAGCCGCAGGAATGCGCTACGTCAACATTCCAATGAGCGATTCCAGACCTCCGCGAGAGGAGCAGATCGAACAGTTCTTGAAGCTTGCAAATGATCCGGCAACCGGAACGTTCTACGTGCATTGCCTGGGCGGCCGTCACCGAACCGGCGTGGCAGGCGCCGTCTACCGCATGAACAAGTACGGATGGGATTTCGATCAGGCTTACAAAGAAATGAAGGACTTTGACTTCTACACGCGCTGGGGTCACGGCGCGCTGAAAGATTACGTGATGGACTACGCCGGAAACCTAAAGTCGATCGAGGTGTCGGCAGGCCACTCGAGCGTCAACAAATAACCGAACACCAAAGGCCGCTCCGGCTTCGAAGCGGCCTTTCCTCTCTGGTGACGATCATAGTCACCGCTTCCTACCGTACGATACAGGCGTACAGTCTCTCTCGTTCCGTGTACGCTTGCGAGACAGCCCGCCTGAATTCAGTCGCAACAACGAAGCAAAAACACCCTAAATCGCCCTCCTTATGTGGAATGCGGTTTGTCCTTAAATCGGATGGAGTAATAACCGAATTTTTGCCAAGGGGGAAACGACTATGTTGCTTCGAGGAAAGGTTCGCCGCTTCACGCTCGCGTTGACAGTACTGACGTTGGGTCTATCCGCCCATGCCGCGGATGACAAATCAGACAAATCAAAATCTAAGGACAAGGATCGCGCCGTGGGCACGCCGGTGCTTTGGCGAGAACCTGCCGATATCACTTCGCTCAACTTGCTGCTTGGACCCGGCGGCGAGGAGATGAAGCCCGATGTCAGTAAAGTCACTTTCATCAAGGAGGAGAAAGGCGGATGGTCCAAGAAGTATCGAGTCGTCGACGGCGGCGGCCATGAATGGGTGGCGAAGATCGGCGTCGAAGCCCAGCCTGAAACGGCAGCCACTCGATTGCTCTGGGCCGCCGGCTATACCACGGACATCAACTACCTGGTGCCCAGCGTCACGATCGAAGGGTTGGGAACTTTTAAGAACGTGAGATTCGAAGCGCGGCCGAAACACATCAAGCGACTAGGCGAATGGCAATGGGACCACAACCCATTCGTCGGCACGATGGAGCTTCAAGGCTTGAAGGTCATGATGGTGTTGATCGGCAACTGGGACATCAAAGACAGCAACAACAAAATTCTGCGCGTTCACAACGAACAGACTGGAGAAGACGAGCTGCGCTACATGGTAAGCGATCTCGGCGCGACCATTGGCAAGACCGGTGGGCTCATCACCCGAAGCCGCAACCAGCCGGCGGATTTCGCCGAGGCGAAATTCGTCGATGTGCTAAAGAACAATCGAATCGACTTCCACTATAGCGGAAAACGGAAGGATATGGTTCGCGACATCACTATCGGCCAGGCCAGGTGGATCGGGCAGTTGTTGTCGCGCTTGAGCGACGAACAAATTAGCGACGCCTTCCGCGCCGCCAACTACAGCCCGCAAGATGTCGCGATGCTGGCCCAAACGGTGCGCGGGCGAATAATAGAACTGGCCGCACTTCCGCAATCTCAAACTGCTGGCGGCAGCGCTATTCAACGATAGCGGACACCGGGTCGGGCGAGGACAGTGACTCGCTCGACCGCGCGATCGAGCCGGCTCTACTTGATCAAGTGATATTCGGTCTGACGCTTGAGCACCCACGATGCGCGGCCCGACTCATCTATGACGGCATCTTCTTCTGCCCCTACCCACAGGTCTTTGTTACCCCACTCTCGCACGGGCGTGGTTGCGGAAAGCTCGATCGAAAACCATGTGCCGGGCAGCACCAACACGTCGCCGCGTCCGGGAACGCCTTGCTGACGATCCCACAAGCCAATAAGCGGTCCCGCGCCGTGGCCGTGATCGCCGATCGGATGAGTGTAAATCGATCCGTTGATTCCTTCAGCCTTCATCGCCGCGAGCGTGTCCATCAGCACTTCATTGCCCGAGCGGCCTGGCTTTATTCGCTCCATCAACAAATCCTGTAGCCGATTCGCATTTGCAAGTGCGCGCTTGATTCCGGCTGGGACATCGGTCTCGCCGTCGCGCAACACGTAACCCATATGCTGCGTGTCGGTGTTCAATCGCATCGCGGTAATCCCGAAGTCGACGTGCAGAACATCGCCGCGCTCGATCACCGTGGGGGCGTCTTCTGCGAGCAGATTCACGCCGGTTTTAGATGACTTTTGAACTCGCACCGAAGGATGAAACCACGTGCCGAGTCCCAGGTTGTTCACCTGCTGACGCAGCCACCAAACGACGTCTTGATCCGTAGACTTTCCCGGCGTGATGACTTCATTCGAAAACGCGCGGCCGATCAGCGAGTGAACAGTCTCCATCATCCGGCGATAGATTGGCAGCATCTCAGGCAAGCGCATCTCAACGTATTCAAGCGCGAGATTCTCAGCCCGGACGATTCGCTTCAAATACTCAGGCCCGAGCGTGCTTTCGAGTTTTTCGTGTTCGCCTGCCGACAAGCCGTCCGAGAACGCGTGGGTATGCGAGATGTTGATCGCGATGGTCGCGGGCTTACGCTCTGCGATCAACTTCTTGAGCAGCACCCATTGACCTTCCCCGTAAATTTCGCGGCCCTCGACTTCGGGATCGCGATAGACTGCGTACAGCCCGCCGTTCGAACCTCCGCCGAGCGCCAATCGCTCGATGCCCTTCTCTTCGCCTCCATCGAAGAAGACATAGATTGTGCGGCGGCGCGCTGCAAACATAGTCGGCGACACCAACGAGAAGAACACCGGGTCTTCGTTGTATTCGCGGCAGATCACCAGCCACATCTGCACGCCGTGCTTGCGCATGAGCTTCGGCAGCACGCGCTCCAGGCGAAGCTTCAACCATTGCTGTTGGGTTTCGGCTTGTTCGCGCAGCGGCGGGACGGGCTTAGGAGTTTGTGCGAGTGAGATAGGTGCGAGGAGCGAAACGCTAAACATCAGGACGAGTATGCCGAACCGGTGAGCGAGAGACTTGATCATCGTGTCCTCCGAAGAAAACCTTCGAGATGTCTGTCAAAAGCGCGATTAGTTTGCCGCTTGACAGCCATCGTCGCAAGCCATAACGTCGCTGCGTGCCCGGCGAATGTTCTCTTGCGAAAGCCAGCAGGCAGGATGCCTGCGCTCCCAGGGAGGTTAAGACGGTGCTCTATCGATTTCAAAAACACACTACTTCATTGATGGCGGTCTTGGTTCTTCTGGTCGCTTCCGTCCAGGCTCAACAAACGCAAGGTCTCCCTGCCGACAAGCTCGAGAAGATCGAGAAAGCGATCACCGCGCAGATGTCGCGGCAGGGGATACCCGGACTCTCAATAGCTGTCGTAGTCGATCACAAGCTTCGATGGTCGAACGGCTACGGGACCGCGGATGTCGAGAACTTTGTTCCCTCGAAAGCGACTACGGCATATCGGCTCGGCTCGATATCGAAGCCGATCACCGCAGCGGCGGTTATGCAATTGGTTGAGCGTGGCAAGCTAGATCTGGATGCGCCGATTCAAAAGTACTGCCCGGCGTTTCCCGCAAAGCAATGGCCAGTCACCGCCCGGCTCCTGCTTGGTCACGTGGCCGGCGTCCGTCACTACAAAGGCGAGGCCGAGTACGGCAGCACTCGTCACTACAACAGCGTTGTCGAAGGACTCGACATGTTCAAGGACGATCCGCTTCTGTTCGAGCCAGGCACAAAGTATTCCTACACGACTCACGGTTTCGCTGTTTTAGGTTGCGCAGTCGAAGGCGCTTCAGGAATGAGTTTTCCAGACTATGTGCGTGAAAACGTCTTCAAACCGGCGGCGATGGATCGCATTCGAGTAGACAACGTCGCGGACATCATTCCGAATCGCGCGCAAGGCTATGTGAAGACTCAAAGCGGCGAGTTGCACAACTCCGGCCTGGCCGATACCAGCTACAAGATTCCCGGTGGAGGTTTCATCTCTACTGTAGAAGACCTGGCCAGGTTCGCGATCGCAATGCAGACCGGCGCGCTTGTGAAGAAGGAAACGCTCAACCAAATGTGGACATCGCTTAAGACTCGCGACGGCAAGGAGACAAGTTACGGATTGGGATGGAGAGTGGACGAGCGAAACGGAATGAAGGAAGTGCAACACGGCGGCGCTCAACAGCGAGTGAGCACTATGCTGTACACGATTCCCGAAAAGGGATTGGCCGTTGTGCTGATGACGAACCTTGAAGGAATCGGCGGCGGACTAGCGAGTCTTTCGAGGCAGATTGCTGACATTGTGCTCAAGTAATCAGGCCACGAAGGACTCAAAGACACGAAGATTCACAAAGTCTTTGTGCTACTTCGTGGCTTCGTGTCTTTGTCCGTTCGGCTTATTTACCCATCACTCCCAACTGCCAGAACAAGAAGCTCAACTCATCCGTCTGATCTTCGATTATCTGACTCACCGGCAAGCCACCCGAGTGACCAGCCTTTGTGTTGTAATGCAAGAGCACCGGCCGGTCTGATCCGGTCGACGCTTGCACGAGCGCCGTCATCTTGCGCGCATGAAGCGGAGCCACTCGCGTGTCCGCGTCGCCGGTGACGAACAGCACCGCCGGGTACTTCTCGCCTTTCTTTACGTGTTGGTAAGGCGAGTAGGCGTGAATGTACTTGAACTGCTCGGCGTTTTCCGACGAGCCGTACTCGGGAACCCAAAACCGCGCCACCAGAAAACTCTGATAGCGAACCATGTCCAGCAGCGGGTAAGAGCACACCACCGCCTGAAACAAACCGGGCCGTTGAGTCATCGCCGCTCCAACAAGCAAGCCGCCGTTCGAGCCGCCCGATATCGCGAGCTTCGAAGGATTCGTGTACTTGTTCTTGATCAGCCATTCAGCGGCGCCGATGAAGTCGTCAAAAACGTTCTGCTTGTTCGCGAGCATTCCCGCCTTGTGCCATTTCTCACCAAACTCGCCCCCGCCGCGCAGATTCGGCAACGCGTAGACTCCTCCGCTCTCGGCCCAGTACGCCGCGAGCGACGAGAAGCTTGGCGTGAGCGTCACGTTGAAGCCGCCGTAGCCGGTGAGAAACACCGGATTATTCCCGTCGAGCTTCAGACCTTTCTTGTAAACCAGAAACATCGGGACCCTGGTCTTGTCTTTCGATTCATACCAGACTTGCTTCACTTCGATCTGATCGCTCTGTACCGGTACGTTGATGCGCGCAAACACTTCCTGCTTACCCGAGGCCACTGAGTAGCGATAAATGGTGGTCGGCTGAGCGAACGAGCTGAAGGTGTAAAAGCCTTCGTCGCGGTCCCAGTCGCCGATCATCCCGCTCGAGCTGCCGAGCGTCGGGAAAGCAATCTCGCGAACCTGCTTGCCGGACGGATCAAACACCTTGATCGTGGCGGCGACGTTCTCGAGATAGCTAACGAACAACTTGCCGCCGACCGCCGAAACACCACTGATCACGGAAGGGCCTTCGGGAACAACCTCGCGCCAGTTATCGCGCGTGGGTTTCTTCAAATCGACGTCGAAGATGTGACGATTGGGCGCGTTCCAGTTAGTCAGCAGGTACAAATGATCGCCGGCGATGTCCGTCATGAAGCCTGCGTTGATGTCGTTGACGATTGGCGTGATCGGACCGTTGGTCGTGAGGTCCTGGAAGTAAAGCTCAGTCTTATCGCCCGCGGACCCGTGGCTCGCGACCAGGAAAAGATAATGGCCATCGGGCGACACACTTGCTCCTACGAAGACCTGGGGACCGTACCCTTTGCCGAAGACTTCCACATCCTTTGAAACATCCGAGCCCATCGCGTGATAGAAGATGCGCCCGCCAACGTTGTTAGTGAATCGCGAATAATAGAAGCCGCTCTTGTCAGGCTTGAGCGAAACTCCTATGCGGCCCTTTGGCAATCGGTCGGGAAGATCCTTGCGAGTATCGACGTCCATCAGCTTAACGGAGACTTCATCTTCTCCGCCTTGCCGCACGCCGTACACCATCAGCTTGCCGTCTTCTGAGATATCTTGAATCCCGACCGACGTCATTTGATCGGTGCTCATCGTGTTCGGATCGAGCAACACTTCATCTTTCCCGTTGAATCCGTTTCTGATGTATAAGACCGGCTGGTTCTGATCAGCGCGACGCTTCGAAAAGAAGTAGCGGTTGGCGCGCGCTCTCGGAACGCCGATGGTGTCGATCTTCAGCAGTTGTGTCAGGCGTTCGCGAATCTTGGTTCGAATCGGCAGAGCTCCGAGCGTAGCCGCGGTGTACTTGTTTTGGGCGCTGATCCACGCTCGCGTATCGGGGCTGTTCTGGTCTTCGAGCCATCGATACGAATCCGTGATGGTAACGCCGTGAAGCGTTTCCGCGACGTTATCAACCCGGGTCACGGGCGGAGTCTTGTGCTCCTGGGCGGAAACTACAAAACCAAGTTGTGTCAGAACCATCGCAAGCAGGAACATCGCAGTAGATCGGACAAAATTCTTGTATTCCAATTGATACCTCGCATTTCCAGAGATGAGATCAATCAGCCTCTTCGATCCCCTTCGCCGGACGTATTCGCACCCGCCCTGGTGAGGCCGTCACGATGGCCCCTGATTCCAAGCCGGTCCCGTGCAAAGCAAGCACTCGAAGACAGACAGTTGACTGTTGCCTTGCGCCAAGGCTTACGAGTCGCACTATGCCGCAATGAGGTTTCCCAAACACGATCGCCAACTCACCGAAGTCCTTGTCCAGCGTCACCAAGACGCGGTCCTCGTCGTAGGCTCTCGCCAATGTCTCATCGTCCCCGGGGTCTTCTGACCAGTCGCCCGACCAGACGACGTCGTAGCCCGCCGCTCTAAGCTCTACGGCAACGCCACCCCAGACACATGTGTCGAGGAGGAGTTTCATGCACCCGACTCGACAAGAAGTGGCTCTATGCGCTCGTGACCAACCAGCCTGTGCGCGTAAGCCAGACAGGCCTGAATGTCCTCAGCTTCAAGCCACGGGTAGCCTTCAAGGATGGTTTCTTGGGTGTCGCCGGCAGCGAGCATGCCCAGCACGTGCTCGACGGCAAGCCGTCGTCCGCGAATGATCGGTTTGCCGCTGAAGATTTGGGGGTTCACCGTTATGCGTTTGAGTAGTTCTGCTTCTTCCATCGTTACTCCTCAACGAATCCTAGCATGCGAAGCACTCGCAAACACGTGGCAAGCGGCTTCCCTTCTTACTTGCCTTCCAACAACCGGGCCGCCGCCTCGATCTGCGACGCGAGTGACTGAATCGCCGCGCTCGCATTCTTGACCCCCGGCTCGACCTCGTTCCAATTCTTTTCTTCGATCGCTTCGCGCACTCCTGGAATCGTCTTCACGCCGTAGCCGGTGTAAAAGCCCGGCGCGTAAATCTGATGTCTGAACCACGGCCGCCGGGGGAGGCCTTGCTCACTGGTCAGCTTCCTCTCGGATTGATAGAGCAGTTGGTTGAGCGACTTAGCTTGCTTCACCTGCTTGAAGCCGCTCGCGCTAGCTCTTCCAAGTGCATCTTCATACCTGCGGGCGCTTTCACCGAGCGATTTCACGGCCGACTTCAAAGGCGAGAGGTCGATATCTCTCTGCCGCTTTCCTCCCATCGTGAGCTTGTAGATTTCATCCACGTAGCGGCCTATCGTGTCCGCCAGATTAGTGAACTCAAAAGGCAGCACGTCAGCGCTCGCAAGCCGCATCACGATCGTGCCGTTCACTTGAGACAGCGCGCGGCCGTGCTCAAACGTCGGGTCGCCGAACTTGATGTACCAGGCGAACGAATCGTAGACCGAGTGATAAATGCCGCCCCCGCCATCCCCGCCGAAACCCGTATTCATCGAGGCGATTCCCAGGTGCTGAAGAAACGGCGTGTAGTCCGAGCCCGAACCCAGCGCGCCGATGCGAAGGTCCGCGCGCTCGTTCAACTCTTTCTTGTCTTCGTCGGTTCGCGCTTGCTCGACGCGGCGCTCCTTCATCGCGTCCCAGACAGACCTCTTGGCGCCCGGCTGCTGCACATCGCGCGCGACTTCGTTGATGAAGCGCTCAAGCGAATGCGACCCACCAACGTTCAGCCGCCCCTTGCCGGTGCTGTCCGAGTTGAGATATGCCACTGCCTTTTGCTTGAGCTCATCGGCGTGAGTCTCAACCCATTCAGTCGAGCCCAGCAGTCCTTGCTCTTCGCCGTCCCATGCACACATGATGATCGTGCGCTTTGGCCGCCAGCCCTGCTTGAGCAGCTCGCCCAGCGCGCGGCCTGTTTCCAGCACCGTCACCATTCCGCTGGTGGGGTCCTCCGCGCCGTTGACCCACGCGTCGTGATGATTCCCCGAGATGACCCACTCATCGGGATAGGCGCCGCCCTCGATTCTTGCGATCACGTTGTAGAGTGTCTTCATCGACCAATCGAAGGAGACTTTCAAGCGCACACGCGCAGGTCCGCCGCCGATGTGATAAGTGATGCCCAACGCGCCGCGCCACGCATCGGGAGCAACCGGGCCGGTCAGCTCGCGAAGCATCGGCAATGCATCTCCGTATGAAATGGGCAGCACTGGGATCTTGGTTATGACCTCGGCTTGTTCGCGAGGGATTCGCCGCGCGCCTTTGACCGCGCCCCAGCCGGGCGTCAACGGATCGCCCGGATGAATTGGCATATCCATCACCGATCCACGCTGGGCGCCTTGCTCGGGCCGATAAGGTCCTTGAGGGAAAACGTCTCCTTGATAGTAGCCGTCGTCTTTAGGATCGGAATAGATCAAGCAGCCGATCGCACCGTGCTCGGCGGCCACCTTGGGCTTGATGCCGCGCCAGCTCCCGCCGTAGCGCGCGATCACTATCTTGCCTTTTACGTCGACTCCAAGCTTCGCGAGCTCTTCGTAGTCGGCAGGCACGCCGTAGTTCACATAGACAAGCTGCCCGGTCACATCGCCGTCTATGGAATAAGCGTTGTAGGTCGGGAGTTGATTCGCATCGCCCGAGTCCGGGTCTTCGGCGATTGCCGGCTCTTTAAGCCTTGCGCGGAAGTGTGTGGGCTCAAGCATCTCGAGCACACGCTCGGTCGGAGTCGGGAACAACACCTCGAACTCTTCGAGCTTGGCGTTGATTCCCCATGACTTGAACTTGTCGCGAATCCACTCAGCGTTCTGCTTGTCATAAGCCGAGCCGGTGTGATGAGGCTCGGCCGACAGGTGCTTCATGTACTCGCGCAGAAGCTCCGGCTTGGGAAGGGCGCGCATTTTCTCTTCCCAGTTGCTCTCGACCGCCGAGTTGGCGTCGGTGAACCCGCGGAGCGAGCGGGCCTTCCCGTTTGTCTGTGCTGCAACTGTGGGAGCCAGACCGTTGAGAGCGATGACGAAAGACGCAACTATGCCGGTGATTGTCTTGAGCGTGTGACGGTGCATTGTGATCCTCCTGAGTTGGACGGCAAGTATATCCACCGCACACCGTGGGGTGCAATCTCGCCGAAGACATCGCCTCATGGACTCCCGACCGATTGTTAGGATACTCAATTGTGTTAAACTTCAGGGCAGCACGCGAGTTTGTTGAATGAAAGTTATCAAAACAGAAACTAAAAGTCAGTCTACCGCGACGCGAGGGAAACCAAAGCGCGTCGCCGTTTCATCGGGGCGGTCGCATCCCACCAACGGGAAGGGATCACCCAACGAGATCGCGCTTCGGGCCTGGGAAATGACTTACGCGAATCGCGAGCGTGTGCTGGGAAACCTTGAACTGCTCGGCTATAGCAGTCTTGTCAGCGCCACGCGCAAGGCAATCAGGAAACAGCAAAAGGTCAAATCTCGCAAGCGACGCCTCGATTAGCTTCAAGGCTCAATTCGCAGGGATCCTCCAAAGGCTCGATGGCGACCGTTACATACGACACATCAGCGATAATAGCGTACAAACCCACCGAATTCCCTTCCGGTTTCCTTATGTCTGTTGTAGTGATTCAGGAGCTGACTGCAGGAGCTGCAGATAAGTCAGAGGTTCAACAATGGGACGCTGCACGACGCGCCTACGAGAAAGCGGGAGCACTGCTGGTCCCGACGGGCGAAGACTGGTGGTTGGCAGGGAAAGTGCTCAATTCGCTCTTGCGAGGTCTGAAGTCTAAATCCGGCGGCCGAACGCCCCGGCTCTCCGCATCCGAAAAGCAGCGCATCGTTCGCGATGTGTTGATTGCACGCACGGTGCGTCGCGCCGGCGCTTTGCTGGTGACCGAGAATCTGCGCGACTTTAAGATGATCAGGCGCTTCTGCGCCGTTCGTGTGATCAGCGGAGCGGACTATTTTGGTCGCAGATCTCAGTGACCTCCGCGAAGAAACTCAATCATCGGGCTGGCTGCGAATCCGGTGGGCAAACGCCTGATGCTGACTCTCGTTGCGCTCTCCGATAATCGAGACTTCTGTCGTCAATTACTCAACCAAAGGTGGAACAACTATGGTCAACGCACGCGCTTCAAGGGTTCTTCTCTTCGCTTTGATTCTAGTTCTGTGCTCATCGGCGCTTGGTCAGTCGAACATCGTCACCGCGATTAAATGCGGGCGGCTAATCAACCCCGTAGACGGCTCGGTCACCGCGAATGCCGTCATCATCGTACGCGGTGAACGTATCGAACAGGCCGGCGCGGGCCTCAGTATTCCCAGCGGAGCGAAGATCATTGATCTCTCGGCTTACACGGTCTTGCCGGGGTTGATCGATTGCCACACTCACGTCTTGCTTCAACCTGAAGACGAGAAAGGCGCGCCGCCCGTCGTCACCAAGTCGCAAGCTTTTCGCACCGTGCAAGGAGTCGCCGCTGCAAAACGGGATCTGGAAGCCGGGTTTACGACCATGCGCGACCTCGACAGCGAAGGCGCGGGCTTCGCCGACGTGGCTATTCGCGATGGGATCAATCGGGGAATCATTCCCGGGCCGCGTCTTTTCGTCTCGACCTACGCTCTCACGATAACCGGCGGGCACATGAATAATGCCGGGCTGAACCCGGACATCGCGATTCCCGAGCCTGCGACGCTGACGGACTCACGCGACGCGATGATCGCCGAGATACGACGCGAGGTGAAGTACGGCGCCGACTGGATCAAGCTCTATGCAACGGGCACGCTTCGACACGTCGATCCGGTGACGCTCGAATCGCTCAGCCAGGTGTCGCTGGACGAAGTGAGAGCCGTCGTCGCCGAAGCCTCGCGCTGGCGTCGCGACGTTGCGGCTCACGCTTACGGAGGCGAAGGCGCGAAGAACGCGATTCGCGGCGGCGTGCGTTCGATCGAGCACGGCATGTTGATGGACGACGAAACGTTGAAGCTGCTCGTCGAGCACGGAACCTTCTGGTGCCCAACGTTGTCGGTTTACCTGCCCGAGTCAACAGAGGACAACACTGAGATGCGCCGCCGAATAGTTGCTCATCACAAAGAGGTCTTTCAAAAAGCGATGCGAATGGGGGTGAAGATTTGTTTCGGCACGGACGTGGGCGCCTTCGAGCACGGGACCTCGGCGCGTGAGTTCTTGAAGATGGTCGAGTACGGGATGAAGCCGATTGATGCAATTCGGTCGGCGACAACGCGCGCCGCGGAATTGCTTAGGATGGAAAAGCAGATCGGCAGCGTGGAAACTGGAAAGCTTGCGGACATCATCGCCGTGGAAGGCGATCCGCTGGCTGACATCAACGCGCTGACTCGCGTGACGTTTGTAATGAAAGGTGGAAAGGTGTTCAAATTATGGTCTTCTATTGCACGAACCTGGGTAATGGTCCTGTAGGGACGCAGCTCTGCCCCGGGACTACGTCGGGTAGCGTCAGCGGAAGAATCACGGCAGCCGACGTTATCGGAGGCGCGGCAGCACAGGGAGTCGCTGCGGGAGAGTTCGCCGAAGTACTGAGAGCCATTCGCGAAGGCGCCGTATACGTCAACGTGCATACAACCCTCTTCCCTGGAGGCGAAATCAGAGGCCAGCTCACACCGGGACCTCAAAAGCCGTAATCACTCATAGTCGCGAGCCGGATGGCCGCGGAATTACCGATGAATAGAGCCGCTCTTCTGAAACTTCAGTCGAGCGGCTCTGCTGTTTTCAGCGAAGTTCGCCTGGATCTTTCTTTAGGTTGCTCATCCTTCCGGATAAGGCGCACCCCACTTCCCGGCGAATGCAATCTCGCCAATCGCCTTGCGCTCGCGCGAGGCGAGTTCTTTTCCGCGTAGCTTTTCGTCCAGTTCACCAAGGTTGCCCCGATAAGGATAGCCGATAGCAATCATCGCAATCGGAGTGAAGCCTTCCGCAATTCCAAACTCACTTCGCGCGCGGTCGGCGTCGTAGCCCGCCATCGGATGAGCCGCAAGTCCCAGTTCAACCGCTTCCAACAACAGATTCTCCGTGGCGAGTCCTGTATCGTGCTGCGCCCAGCGATTGGGCTTACCGCTTTGCTCGAAAGTTTCGCGGGCAACGGACAACATCAACACCGGAGCCTTGCGCGCCCAGGCGTTACCCTCGGTCAAACAGTCTCGGGCCTTGGCGAGCGCGTCCAGGTCAGATCCATCAAACACCAAAAAGCGCCTCGGCTGATCGTTGAAACACGACGGCGCCCAGCGCGCCGCTTCGAGCATCGTCAGCACTTTTTCGCGCTCGACAGGCCGGCCTTCCTCGAACGCTCGCGGACTCCAACGACGGGGCATCAGTTCGTTGATGGGATAATCCGTTTGCGCCGGCTTCTCGGGATAGATCGATACTACGTCTGAAGACACAGCGGTGAAGATGTCATCAACCTCAACTCCAATGTGGCGAAGGTGACTGGCCATATGCATGACGTAGTCATCGAGCACGAACCCGAGCGACATCGGCTCTGACCCGCCGACGCTCAGGGTGTGCGCCCAGGCAGCATCGGGCGCTGATTCACCGGCGGCCAGGAGCTGCGAGTTTCCCGCTCGCCACCACGCTATCAAATCATTCCAGTCGCGATTCTGATAGCCATGCAGCTCAACCCATCGGTCGCCGTCGTAACCAGGCAGCGCGAGATTGTCTTCGAGTTGCGCGCGCACTATTCGTTGATGATTGTTGGCTGCGGAATCAATCAAGTGACCCAGTTCCTCCTTCGCCGACCAGCTTTCAGGCGAGAGCTTGACGGCGGCGCGTTCGCGTGAAGTTGCGGCGAGGCGCCCAGGGACTGCGATAATCGCGTACCGAAGCTGCGCTAAGCCGCGCGGCGCGAAGAGAGGTTCTTGCCGGTTGTGTGGTTCTTCGCTCATCTGACCTCGTTGTGGTTACGTCATCTTAAGGACAAATGATTTGTATCACGTCGACTCTTTGGCAGCCAGCGCTTTGGACCGAGCCGATCAAGGTGATATTTAGGCTGTGGCGATCAAGGTGATATTTGGACTGCGCCGCCCTCATTCAAGCCGTTTGTCATTCGTGCGTTTGGCGGCGCTTTGGCTTCGCGGCCAGGCGAATATGTGGAAGCGAAGCACTCCTACGAATCGCGGCAAGAAACAAAACGCCGCCCGTGGATGCTGGCGCCTGCTGGCTTCGTGCGGCGCGGTCCAAAGCCCCGCAGCAATCAAGGAGCGCCTCGCTTCCCCGTATTCGCCTGGCTCCGAAGCCAAAGCGCCGCCAAACGCGCGAATGACAAACGGCTTGAATGAGGGCGGCGCAGTCCAAATGTCAGCTTGATCGCCACGAGTGTCGGTAGTATTCTGCGGTTCTTCGCGAGTTGGTTTCGTCAGCCGAATTAACTTTCCATTCCGAGGTTAACGATCTCTGTGAAATTCGTCTTCTCTCGAAAGGTCCACTATGCCACGATTGATGATCGCTCTCTTGATAACAGTTATCGCCCTGCCGCCTCTGGCTGTTGTCGCGCAAGAAAAGCCGCAGGATAAAACCATCAGCGCCCGCACCGTAGGCCTTCAAAAGCTCGACGGCTACGTCCCGCTGTACTGGGACGCCAACGGCGGAAAGATGCTGATGGAGATCTCGCGCTTCAACGCGGAGTTCCTCTATCAAGTTTCGCTTCCGACCGGCGTCGGCTCCAATCCTTTGGGACTCGACCGCGGGCAGCTCGGAGCTTCGCAAGTCGTGCGCTTCGAACGCATCGGGCCGAAGGTGTTGATGATAGCGGCGAACTATCGTTACCGCGCGATATCGCCGGAGGCCGCCGAACGCCGCGCTGTAGAAGAATCATTCGCGCAATCGGTGTTGTGGGGATTCAAAGTCGAGGCCTTGGAAGGCGACCGCGTTTTGGTTGACGCGACTGCGTTCTTTCTGCGCGACGCACATGGCGTGATCGACCGGCTGCGGCAGGCGAGACAAGGTCAGTATCGCCTCGATGAAACCCGGAGCGCGTTCTTCCTTGCGCGCACGAAGGCCTTCCCGAAAAACACGGAAGTCGAAACCATTTTGACGTTCTCATCCGACGGCGACCCCGGGCCGCTCGTGCGTGAGACCGTGCCCTCGCCTCAGTCGCTAACCGTCCGCGAACACCACTCGTTGGTCGAACTGCCCGGCGATGGCTACAAACCCCGCAAGCTTGATCCGCGAGTGGGTGTGCACGGCATAACCTTCAACGACTACGCTTCGCCGATCATCGAGCCGGTCGAGAAGCGCTGGATCGCGCGTCACAGGCTTCAGAAGAAAGACCCCACCGCGGCCATTTCCGAGCCGGTGAAGCCGATCGTCTACTACGTCGACAACGGCGCGCCGGAGCCGATTCGCAGCGCGTTGGTCAATGGGGCGGCGTGGTGGAACGCGGCGTTCGAAGCCGCCGGTTTCAAGAACGCCTTTCAAGTGAAGGTCCTGCCGGAAGGCGCGGACCCGATGGACCTGCGCTACAACATGATCAACTGGGTGCATCGCTCGACTCGCGGCTGGTCATATGGAGGAAGCGTCACCGATCCGCGAACGGGTGAGATCATCAAAGGCAACGTTACCCTGGGCTCGCTAAGAATTCGACAGGACTACATGCTGGGGACCGGTCTGATTCCGGCGTTCGCAGCCAACGGCCAGGGTGAAGGCGAGTGTGAGTTCGGCGCGGCCGCGGATCTGGACTACCTCACGGACCTCGATCCCGCGACCGATGCGGCGGCGATGTCGCTGGCACGGATACATCAGTTGTCCGCGCACGAAGTCGGGCACACTCTTGGGCTGGCGCACAACTTCGCGGCGAGCACTTATGGCCGCGCCTCGGTGATGGACTACCCCGCGCCGACGGTCGAAATAAAGAACGCCAAGTTGGATCTGTCAAACGCGTACGCGGTGGGCATCGGCGCTTACGACAAGTTCGCGATCAAGTACGCCTACTCCGAATTCGCTCCGGGCGCGAACGAATCGGCTGAGCTTGAACGCATACTGCAAGAAGGCGGTGCGGCGGGGATGTTGTTCATCTCGGACGCGGACGCGCGCCCGCCTGGCGCCGCTCATCCGCTTGCGAATCTTTGGGACAACGGTGACGACCCGATAGCGACGCTTCGACACGAGATGGAAGTGCGACGCATCGGGCTTTCGGAATTCGGATTGAAGAACATTCCGACGGGCACCCCGTTGTCGTTGCTCGAAGCCAGGCTGCTTCCGCTCTACTTGCATCATCGCTATCAGCTTCAAGCGGCGGTCAAGTCCGTCGGAGGAGTCTACTATACCTATGCCGTGAAGACGGCTTCAGGAGCCAATCCTGCCAAGGTGCAGGAAATCGTTTCGCCCGCGCGGCAGCGCGACGCGCTCGCCGCGGTGTTGGAGACGATAAAGGTTGACGCGCTCGCAATCCCGCCGCGAATACTCGATCTGATTCCTCCGCGGGCGTTCGGTTACGAGGGCGGAACTACTGAACTGTTCAGCAAGCGAACCGCCCCGACGTTCGACCCCATTGCGGCGGCCACCATCGCGGCGGACTTTGGCGTCTCGGGATTGCTCGATCCGAACCGAGCCGCGCGGCTGATCGAGTTCCACTCACGCAACGGCGCGAACCCCGACTTCAAAGAAGTGGTCGACGCGTTGGTCGGAGCCACCTGGAAGACCGCAACACCGAAGAACGCTTATCACGCGGAGATCGCTCGCGCGGTGCAGAGCTTGACGGTTAACCAACTGATGGAGCTTGCGGCTGATTCCGCCGCCTCGACGCAAGTTCGAGCCGTCGCAACGGAGACACTTCGCGGATTGAATTCCTGGTTGAAGCTTCCGGCCTCGGGGGCGAGCAACGCCGCGCATCGAAACGCCACACGCGAAGACATCGAACGTTTCCTGGCGCGCCCCGATGCCACGCGCAAGCAGACTCCGCCGTTGCCCACGCCACCCGGCGACCCAATCGGGTCGAAGGCATCCAAGAACTAACCTGAACGCAGAAGGAGACCTCAAACACTATGCCGTACGCCGACAACTCTGGGGTGAAAATCTACTGGGAGGAGCAGGGAGAGGGCGACCCGATTCTGCTCATTATGGGGCTGGGCTACACGATGGACATGTGGTATCGCACTGTGCCCGCCGTCTCCAAACACTATCGGACGATCAGCTTTGACAACCGCGGCGTTGGGCGCACCGACGTTCCTCCCGGTCCTTATCCCATTGCTGCGATGGCTGCGGACGCGGCCGCGGTTATGGATTCAGCGGGAGTGACTCGCGCGCACGTTTTTGGTATATCGATGGGTGGAATGATCGCGCAAGAATTCGCGCTTCAATATCCGGAGCGCACGCGTTCGCTCATTCTAGGTTGCACCAGTCACGGCGGACCACAGTCGGTGCTGGCCGATGCGGAAGTGATCACCACGCTGATGGCGAGAGGAACAATGTCCGCCGAAGAAGGGATTCACGCGATGATCCCTTTCATCTACGCTCCCTCGACTCCGCTCGAGCGGATTGAAGAGGATCTCGAAATCAGACGGCGAACGTTCCCGACGGCTCAGGGCTACTTTGCGCAGGTTCAGGGAATCTTTGCGTACGAATCTCTCAACCGCCTGTCTCAACTCAAAGTGCCCACGCTGGTCGTGCACGGCGAATCAGACCGGTTGGTTCCGCCCGAGAACGGCCGGCGTCTTGCGCGGCTAATAAGCGGCGCGAAATTGGTGATGATCCCCGTTGCAAGCCACATCTTCCCGACCGATCAACCAGACGCGGCTCATGACGCGATCCTGGGTTTCCTCGCCGAGCAAAGCGCAACGTAAGAGTGTGTAAGAGTCAGACTTCCCGGGAATCCCCCCAACGGAGTTGGGGGATCGTTCATACTCAGCCTACAAGTGCGAGGCCCCCGCCGCTTCCCTCCTGATTCCTCTTTCGCGCGCCACTCGCGGCGTGAGTGGCGCGCGAAAGAGGAATCCCGAAGAGAGGGAGTAGACCCTTTGGCTGTAGGCTAGGTATGAACAATCCACCAACTGCGTTGGTGGGATTGAACAGCGACGCTCAGCGAAGTGTCAGGCTGTGACCCTCGGCCGACGGGAGCGAAACTCGAAGCAGCGTTGCAAGCGTTGGAGCGATGTCTCGCATATCTATCTGACCCAGGTCACGGCCCGCCGCGATGCCAGGACCGGCGATGAAGAACGATGAGTTCATCTCGGCTACATCGGGCGCGTAACCGTGGGTCCCTCCAGGTCTGACTGCCCCCGTCGCCGGCCCTTGAAGCTTCGAACCAAGCCGATAGCCCGATCGCAACGCAACAACAAATAAAGCATCCGGGAAACCACCCAGCCCGCGAGCCGCGGCGCGATCGACGACTTTCGCTACGCCCGATGCCGGGTCGCTGGCCAGCCGGTTCAGGACTTCGCCCGCGATCTTTCTCGCTTCACTGTCGGCTTCATCACGAAGCATGATTCCGGCCGAGCCCCCTCCGTACCAGGCGAACGCGCGCCAGGATTTTACTTTTCCTTGCTCGTTCAACTCGATCAGTCCCGCTTCGCGAAGCGCCGAGTTCAAATTGACTTCTTTGTCGGTTAGCTTGAAGCCATGGTCCGACACCACGCAGATGATCGCGCGGCCGTTGCCGATCTTCTCGGCCGCCTGGCGAAGCTGACCGACGATCGAATCTATCTTCTCGAGCCAAACAAAGGTCTGCGCACTGTAAGGACCACTTCGATGTTCCTCGTCGTCGAGGCTGCCAAAATAAGAAAGATGAAAACGCGGCTTCTTCTTTTCGAGAAGGTAGACATTGAAAAGCGCGCGTCGAACGTCGCCCGCGACAGAATAGTCGTTCCCATCTGTGTAAGGACCGACGGCGGCTTCGGCTTCGCGCAGAAGTCCCGGCGTTGACAGCGCGCGAATCACCTTGCGGTCTTCAGCGTTGTCGGCGCGCCAGTACTGAGCGATGTTGAAGCTGATGTTCGCGCCAACTGTGACCGGCCAGTCTACGCTGGCTGTCGCGATTCCGGCCTTCGCGCATGCGTCCCACAGGGTCGGAACTCTTATGTCCTCGGCGTACCAGTACCAGCCGTTCAGGTTCTTGCTGTAGGGATCGAACGGCGAGTTGGCGATGACGCCATGTCTGGCCGGAGAGACGCCGGTGACCATCGTCGTGTGACTCGGATAGGTGACGGTTGGCAGCACACCGGTAACCCCGGAAGCGTAAGCGCCCCCGGCAACAAGCTTTCTCAGGTTCGGAATTTTTAAGCCGTGCTTGTCGGCTTCGAGCACGTAGTCCGGCTTCAACCCGTCGATCGAGATAAGCACGACGGGCACGGCGGCAGGATTCTGCGCCTCCGAAGCGAACCACATTGGCTTAATAAGAGTCAGCAGCAAGCTCGCGAACACGATCCTTCTCATTCATACCTCCGGGCGGCGTAGACCTGTGAGGGCGGCCCTCCGTGGCCGTACTCGGCGCCGATCACTTTTACCGCAACTAATCGCGTTTGGCAAAAAACAAAACGGGGGGAGGGCGGGCCACGGACGGCCGCCCTTACAGGCGTTCCTGAAAAAGTTCTTGACGCGATTCAGGTATTTCTAGTATTCTGGAAATATGAACAGCGAGGGGACGGCACGGTATGCAGATATGTTCGCGGCGCTCGGGGCCGAGCCGAGACTTCAGATAGTCCGGCTCCTGCTCTCAGCCCACCCGGACGGGATGATCGTCGGCGACATCCAAACCGAGCTTGAAATACCAAACTCGACGCTGTCTCACCATCTCGAAAAGCTCAGGATGGAGGGGCTGGTGATCGCGCGGAAAGACAAGCAGTGGTTGTGGTACTCGGCAAACGCCGACGCGCTTCAAGACCTGCTCGGTTTTCTCTACGCCGAATGCTGCACACGCAGCAAAGTGGTCGAACCGGTTAAGATCACTTCTCCAAAGGCCCGAAGGTAGACGCGAAGCCGGATGAGGCGGTCAGTTAACAGAAAAGGGGGAATCGCACGTGAATGGTATCGAACGAGATAAGGGGACGCTTGGTATAAAGCACATCTGCGCTTTGTTGACCATTTGTCTATTCACGGCTCAGGCATTGGCTCAAGACCCTTTGAAGACCTTGCCTCAAGCCTACAAACTCCACTTTGAAAACGATTGGGTGAAAGTGACGCGGGTTCACTACGCGCCCAACGAAAAGCTTCCGCCACATCAACATACGCAGACCGCATCCGCGTATGTTTACTTGAATGACAGCGGCCCGGTCGTCTTCAAACACATTGGCCTGGCGTATGGGGCGGTCACTCGACCTGCAACCAAGGCGGGAAGCTTCCGCCTTTATCAAGGGCTGAAGGAGATTCACGAAGTCGAGAACCTGTCGGACCTTCCAAGCGAATTCTTGCGGGTTGAGCTCAAAACCGAACCGTTGAACGAGAAGACCCTGCGGGGCCGTTTTTATCGCGAAGCTTCTCCGGCCGGTGAGAACTTTCAAAAAGTGCAGTTTGAAAATGAACAGATACGAATCAGCCGTTTGGTTTGCGCACCCGGCAAGTCGCTGGAATTCTCTACCAACGCAACCGAGCCGGCTTTGCTCGTAGCGTTGATCCCATCGAATTTCAAGGTGGACGAAGGTAAACGCAAGACCGGCGCGTTGAGACTCGAGATGGGTCAGACAAGATGGATCGCAGCCGGTCAGCAACAGAGATTCGAGAATGCCGGCAACGCACCGGCGGAGTTGCTGCGCTTCGATTTCAAAACGAAACCTCTCGCTAAAGACGTGCTCGAAAAGAACAATAAACACGAGCATCCGAAAAAGTGAGAGTTGTTCCTGATATGAACAGGATCGCCACCAAGAAAGCGAAAAAAGGAGATGAACAGTGTCAAAGCAAATTGAAGAAGCAGTACGAGACCGATACGGTTCATTTGCCGAAAGCGGGCTCTCAAGTGAGCACGCGGGAGTGCGAGCGGTTGCCGAAGCATTCGGATACTCAGCCGAAGAGCTCTCCTCCATACCGGCCGAAGCCAACATGGGGTTGTCTTGCGGGAACCCGACGGCTTCCGCGCATCTTCGCCCGGGCGAGGTCGTGGTCGATCTCGGTTGCGGAGGCGGGCTTGATATTTTCCTCGCCTCACCCAAGGTTGGTCCCGAAGGCCGGGCAATCGGAATCGACATGACGCCCGAGATGATCGAGCGCGCTCGCAGAAATGCGGAGAAGGGAGGCTACACCAACGTCGAGTTTCACCTGGCGAAGATCGACCATCTGCCGCTCCCGGACAACTCTGTTGACTGCGTGATCAGCAACTGCGTCATCAACCTCGCACCCGACAAGCAAGCCGTCTTTCGAGAGATCGTCCGCGTGCTCAAACCCGGGGGAAGGCTTGCAGTGAGCGACATCGCGCTCAAGAAGGAGCTGCCGCCTGAAGTGTCGAGCGATCTACTGGCGTACGTGGGGTGCGTGGCCGGGGCGATTCTAACCGGCGATTACAAACGAGGCCTGTTGGAAGCGGGGTTCGCGCACGCGGAAATCGTGGATACAAAACGCGATCTCAACGTCTACGACAAGATCGACAATCAGCAGGCCTGTTGCACGCCTTCAACAGCGTTGCCGGTTGCGGCGACCGGTTGTTGCGCGCCGGCTGAAACCTCGGAACGCAATCACCTGACCGACCTGCTGAGCCGCTACAGAGTCAATGACTATGCTGCGAGCGTTCGTGTGTACGCGGTTAAGCCGGCTGCTTGATTGTCAGGTTTGAATCGTACGCCGAACCTAATCGAGATCCGTTTCGGGCTTTCTACGAATTAGCCCAGGCGTTCAGAGACTGTGTCAACACCCGAGAATCCCACCCACGGCAGAGGGGTTCCCCACACTGCTGTGTGGGGTACCCCCAACCGAGTTGGTGGGACTGTGGGTAGCCGCTGTAAGAGCTGTCGCCCTTTTCAGCAGCCTGCTAGGGCCGCCGGGCACGGGTCGTTGCACACCCAACCCGAGCGACCTTATTGCGAGTCGGCTTAGCAGCCTCTTCCCCGCGAACGGTCCCGTTAGCCTTTGTGAAAGCGACGCGCCCTCGGTGCCGGCGGCTCGATCAAACAACTTTATAGACTTTGCCTTTGAAAACGACGACGACTTTCTTGCCCAGCGAGAAAAAGTCGGCCAGCTTCGGCTCTTTGGCAATCAGGTTGAAGAACTCCTCGCTGGCGAATTGCACCTCGATTTTCGGCAGTGTTGACGATTCCCTGAGCCGGGTGTCCACCCACTCCTCGCCTTTCAATTGAAACGTCTTGTCGCCGACTGTGCGAATGTTGGTGAGGTAGGATTCGGGGCTTTCCAGCTTATCCGACTCCTTCATTTTCTTTTCCGTCTTGCTGTACACAACGGCGGACTCGCCCGTGACCGTTACCTGCTCGAAGGTGCGGCCTATTCCGCCTACTGAACCAGCCCCTCGCGACATGCTGTCCAAAGCGCGGCGTTGTTCCATCGGGATGATTCGTCGTCCGATGTCTTTCATATCCTCGGTCACAAGGAAAGACGTGTAAGGAGTGACGATGCCGTAGCGCGTGCCAAGCTGAATGATCTCGTCTTTCAACTCTCTGTTCTCGCCGTTCAAGCGAATCTGTTCGAGCAGGTATCCAACTCTTCGCGTGGCCCACAGTCGCGCCAGGAACGGATTGTCGCCGCGTTCCTCCGGGAAGCTTTGTTTGCCGAACGTGAAGACTTCTTCGCGCGCCCCGACCTTGCCTGTCAGTCGAACGGTAGTGGAGTTCATGCTGTTTTTGTATCGCCCTACGATGACCAGTTGCGAGTTCTTGAACAAATCGCCGAGCGTGCGCGGGTAAGTCAATTCCGTTTCGACTCCGCCGAAATCGAGTTTCAAATCCGACAGCACCGGATAGTTCACCCGTGCGAAGAAATTCGAGACTTTGACTTCGAGGTCTTCCTGCGGCTCGAGGTAATCGCTCGCGCCGCGATTGTCCGCCGAGAGTTTATCCAGCAGGTTGGTGTTGACATCGTAGCCGACGCCGAACGAAAACAGCCGCACGCCCGCGCGATTCGCGTCCGCTACGTTCTTGATTATCTGCTTCACGTCCGTCGCGCCAACGGTCGGCAAGCCGTCCGTCACAAAGACGATCATCGCCGGACGCTCGCTGGATTGAAACTGCTTGAACGCCTGCACGAGCGCGTCGTTGATGTTGGTGCCACCTTCGGCTCGCAGGTTCGCGATGAATTTGAGGCCGGATTGCTTGCCGTCTTGGTTCGCTTCGACGAGACCTGCTTTCATCAGATGCTCTTCGCCTGAAAACGAGATGATGTTGAAGCGGTCGCGCGGCGACAGCGACTCGACGCCGAATTTCAGCGCGGCTTTCGCTTTGTCTATCTTTTCGCCGCTCATTGAACCGGAGGTGTCGAGAATGAAGACGATGTCTTTGGCGGCGCGTTCCTGCTCGCCGATGTTCGACTTCGGCGAGATGAGCATAAGGAAATAGCCGTCCTTGCCCGGCTCGCGGTTTGTCAAAAGCGACAGGCCGAAGTCTTTTTCCGAAAGCGAATAGTAGAGTAGAAAATCTTTCTGCGTGTCTTCGCCTTTGCCTTCAAAGCTGAGACGAGCGCGGCGCTCGCCGTCTTTGTTGACGGAGAACTTGTGAGAGGGCGAGAAGATGTTTTTCAAATCAATTGGCGAGGTGATCTCGACGCTGGCGGCGATTTCTCGAATGGGCTGCGGCTGAATGCGGCGGCCTGAGCCAAGCTCGTAGCGATAGCTCACGGTGCCGCCTTCGTTCTTGAGCACCTGAGAGTAGGTCAGCTCGATCTTCTTGGTACTGCGCGGCTCGATGGGAAACACGCTGGCCTGAAACAAGTCCTTGCCTGCGTACTCGAGCAGTCCAGGATCAATCTGGCGGCGCACGATTTCGTTGTAGATTTGCCGCGCCTTTGCTCTTTCAACGATCTCGGCGGCCATGCGTTTGTCGCCATCGTAGATAGCGAAGTCCGAGATGGACGCGCTCTCCGGGATGGGGAAGAAGTAAGAGCCCTCGAGCCGATACGGCGTGTCGTTCTCGAAGACCTGCTCGACTTTTGTGGTCGCGACCTGCGCATCAATTTTGGTAGTGATCTTCACCGATTTGATGTTGAGCACTCGCGGAATTGGAACAGGTCTTGGCATTGGGATCGGAGGGCATCTTCGGCACTCCTGCGGCAGGATCACACCTTGTCCGTAAGCGGAAGTGGCGCCGAAAAGCAGCAGCGCGAATAGAGTCAGCATTCTCGGTCTTGATATCGGTCTCAGTAGAGGGAGCATTCTCAGTCTCAATAGAGCAAGCATTCCCGGTCTCAATAGAGCAAGCATTCCCAGTCTCATGATCTTTCTCTCCTGAACTCGCGGGCGGATAGTGGGTCGATACTCATCGATGATTCGTTGTGTTGTCTCATTCACTCTTTTGAACGCCGGAAGATTTCGTTCTTGCGATTTGGTGGGTTCGGCAGCGATCTCACACGAACTGAATATGGTATCGCCGCTGGCGCAGAATCGATTCCCGTGCCCAAAACCGCCGGAGCTAAACAGTGAGTTACTCAGTCAAACAGCGCAGAGCTTTCCGTCTACTTGCTCGCCCCTGGACACCTCCCGCATCGAAGACCCTTTCAAACCCCATAGTCATTACCCACCCCTCTGCATTATCTTGCGTTCATTTCAAGAAGCTGTACGAGTTAGCGAACCGACAAGTCCAGACCTAGCGAAGAAAAGCAGGCTAACCTGTCATCTCCTACTTCCTGCTCAGGGCTATCAGCCCAAAGCAGGCTCGCTGTTCAGAGTCAGCCCGTGCGGACGTTGCTCTGCTTGGCAATTCATTTTGCCGCGGAGCCCGCAATGATTAACCTAAGTCCGAGAGAAATTGACGGGTAGCCCCGGTTTGAGATGCGCGTGCTTTCCGCCACTATGCTTACCTTCCTTTGCTGAGTACTTGATTAATGTACTCTGAATGGTCACTCACATTAAACGTGCCAAACCTATGCAGCTCAAGTTCTGTCAATAAGCTCTGGAGGGCGGCTGAATTTTCATTCACGTCGTGTAGGTTGAAGCCCCCGAGAATGGAAAGCACTTGGTTCACCTTTGCGTTGATTCTTCCATCCGCGGCGATTTGCTTCTCTATCTCATTACGAATCTTAGGAGAGCAATTCAGAATCACGTCGCATAGGTAGAGTACTGTCCAGACTAACGTTTGCTCAACCCGCGGCTTCTTGAGTTCTCGGGGCAGGGCATTCAATGTTTCTGTAGCGCGCTCGTTCTCATAGGAGAGGTAGTCAAAGCCGCGCTCCGTCATAAACCTATTTAGAGGCACGTGAGAAACAAGTGAGGTTAGATAGGATGCGATCTTGTCATAGAATCTAGATGCCTCACTGACACCTTTGAACCCATTCAGATTCAAAATCCAGTGCATTATTTCGTGCGCTACTAAGATCTCATTTACCGCGTCAGTATTCTCCAAAAACACCACCAACATCGGCTGCCCATTGACTAGCTCAGGTACTGCGGTGTTAAGCTCACCTCTGTCGCCCGATAATTTTGGGTGATCGCGCCGATTGATGATGGTTACAGGCAATTGTGGCAGGCCGTATTGCTTTTCTGCCAATGATACCCACTCGTCCATCAAAAGGGCTAATTTACCAGATGCTGTAAAATGCCCATACATCTCACCTTGCAATGGCATAGTCGATCCTGTTCGGCCGCGGTGAAAATAACAAAGCTTAGGTCACCTGCAAAACTTTCTATGAAAGATTTCTCCGTCCAGAGTTCCCAGATCTCCGGCGGAATGCGGTTTCGAAGCCTTCTCATAAGCCTCCACCTAATTATTCTTGCAGCGATGTTGAGATCTTGGTCTGTTCAATTCCCGCCTCAAAGATCGTGGCACTTGGGGCAACAAATCTTCAAGGAATTGTTTTCTCCAGGAGCCTGAACGACCCTAGAGGGAATAGAACAACAGTGCACGCGCTCGGGCAGCCCGTCCTCGGCAACGGTCCGCCAATTCAAGATTCGGAGTCTTATCTTGCATTCAAATATCGTAGCAGACTTTGCGGTAGATTCTCGCTGGGGATCACTTGATGTTTCTTCAGCATCCTCTCGAGCGGTATCTCGGGTGAGGTGATTCCGCATACTCTCGACTCTACTGGTCCGGTCTGGCCCGTGCCGCCCGGATCTCCTCAAGCTTCTTGTAAAACTGTGACCGACTCAACCCTGCGAGCTCCGCCGCCCGCGTGACGTTACCGCCTGCTTCGGCTAACACGGCGCGAAAGTATGCAGCTTCGGCTCGATCGACGAAGTCGCGCCAGCTATCCATTGCTGGATTGAAACTCACGGAATGTGCGGGCCGAGACGATTCGCGAGTTCGAACGCTCTCTTGAAGAACGGCCGCGCTAATATGCCCGGTCGGGGCGTCCGCGTAGATCGCAGCCTTCCTAATCATCAGGCGGAGCTCACGCACGTTACCGGGCCAGTCGTAGCGGAACAAACATTCAACGGAGCCGGGCGCGGCTGTTAGGTTAGTCTTGTGTTCGGTGTTGTACTCGCTCACAAAATGACTTGCGAGCAGCGGAATATCAGGCATTCGCTCTCGTAATGGCGGCACTTCCAGCGCGAACCCTCGAATCCGCTGGTACAGGTCCATTCGGAATCTCCCCGCTGCACACTCCTCAGTCAGGTTCCGGTTCGTCGCAAGAACGATACGAGCCTGAATCTTCTCCCATCGACTTCCTCCTACGCGCATCACTTCGCCTTCCTCAATCACATGGAGTAGTTGAGCTTGCGCCGCCAGATCGAGTTCTCCGATTTCATCCAAAAAGACGGTGCCGCTTTGAGCTTCAGCAAGCAGGCCCCGACGCGCCTGCGTCGCCCCCGTGAACGCCCCGCGCTCGTGGCCGAAGAGTTCGCTTGGCAACAGCTCGCGACTGTGTTGAGGGCAGTTAACGGGCAGAAACGGGTTGGGTCTCCCGCTTCGTTCGTGAATCTCTTTTGCGACTAATCCTTTTCCAGTTCCGTTTTCGCCGAGAATCAAGATCGTTTCTGAAATCGGCGCAAGCTTGTCGATGTGCCGATACAACTCTCGCATCTGTGGGGTTCCGCCGCGAAGGGACCCGCAATGCAAAGGATGAATGCTACCGTCCAGTATGAATTCAGCAAGTATGCGCTCGGCGACGTGAGCGGCTGTCCAGCTTCGTGGCGTAATCACTTGCGAAGCCCCGCATTCATGTAGTATCCGCCGAGAACTTGGCTGAGCGGTGCAAAGAAGTAACGAAGGCTCCGATCCAATGAGTTCTCTGAGCGAGGATACCTCCTCGCCTACATCAACAACGCCCTGTTTCGGAATCACCGCGATGGCTTTATCCACTTGGACGGAGAGGCCCGCGTTGCGAAGACTCGAATCCAATTGCAGCGAAACGACGTCCAGGTCGTACTCGTTGAGGACCGTTGCAACTTCATCGATTGGAAAGTCACCAGGTGCGAACAGAACGATGGGCATGGCTACCTCTATCGATCCGCGTAGAAAGCCTTGGGGCCTACGCCACTATAGCCTGCTGCGATCAGGTCGGTACAGCCGACGTGGTAAGCATTGAGCATTTCCTGCGTGTCGCCGTGGGTCAGAAGCGCTGCTCGCACGACGGGCGTTGCAATGAGTCTGCAGGCTTCCGGTGGCACATCCTCTTCGAATCCTATTGCTAAACCGGTCCCGGCCTCCGCAAAGCAACGAGCAATCGCGGTTGACCTGCACGCCGAAAAAACCGCGAGGGGAAGAGCGCTGCCGTAGGCAGTGAAGCAAGCAAGCCACTCCGCAGGCTCCGCGAACCCTCCCGAACCTGCTTCTTGGAGACCTCTCTCGCCATCACCATGACCAAGATAGACCCAAGCCGTCAGTGTCGAAAATGATCTCAACACTTGTGCGAGGTTCCCTCGCGTTATTGCTTGATGGGCTCGATACAGAGTACCTGGAGGCCTTTCGTATGCAATCGCGCCGGCATCGCGCGCGGCTTCGAAGTACTGGCCATACTCAGAGGCTGGATCGAAACTGCTGGTGACGAGCAAGCCTGGTCTCTCTTGTGCGGTGGGCGGCGCGAAAATCGGGTCCTTGATAGTTACCCGCTGGCTCGCACACGTTCGAGTTGTGGTTCGTCGATGGCTTGTCGTATTAAGCTGAGCCATAAGGTAGCGCAGCTCAAAGTGGCCACGGCATCTAAGAAGCGCAAGGTCGTGGTCGCCCTGACACATTGCACGCAAATCCGCTGAAGGGTGCACACCGAGGGCCGACACGAGATAGCGGCTTGCAGAGTAACGAGTGCGAGCATCTCTTACCAACTCGGTTTGATCGACGGCGCCCTTGTCCACGACGATTACAATGTTCGCGTCGCTACGTGGCTCCACCGGGTATATCACAAAAGGATCGAGAAAGGCTGGCAAGCGGCGTTTCAAATCGGCGAGATGACACTTCCAATTGCCGGTGAAGATCCGTGACCCTAGAACCTCTTGCCGCAGTTTCGATAGCTCCGACGCCCGGCTCAGATCGATCGGATCCACTGGATTGAATCCCGAGCGGTCGATATCAACTTGAATGATATCGGTTGTTCCCTGCTCTTGTGCGGTCTTGAACCAATGTGACATGGAGGCGTGGTCGTCGATCTGACCTGCCGAAACTCTTATCCGCCGGTCTGCGACAATGTAGATGTCCGACCCCCAACAGTAGTCTCGCGCCGTCCGGAGCAGCCTTTCCATGAAGAAGGAATCCCAAGCCAGGAAGTGGTCACCCAACGGACACAGAAATACATCTACCGCCGGCCAGTCGCCCTGGGCGGCGCGCGATTCGAACTGGAGCGCGGCGTCTCTCCATTCATCAAGCTGGAGGTCGAAGGCCGATCGCACTGTCCAGGCGCAAAGCGGCTCGTGTCCGCCCTGCGGCAGTATGATGACGTCGGTTGACATTCAATCCTCTACTTCTTACTTCGCCAGAGTGTCGGGCTTAGGGAAACTGATGACGAATCTGTGGCCGGCGTCACCTTCGATTTCGTCGGAACGATCTTCGAGCCGGCCGCGATATTTCACTTCGACGATCATCTTGGCCAGGTAAAGCGGCAGGTGAATACCCGGTCCCTTGTCCTTCTCCAGGACAGACAGAGGGACCGCTTGAGAAAACGGGAAGAAGAGCTGGCGGCGAAGCCGCTCGGGTAGTCTGCGGCTGCGGTCTTCAAGCGTCACTTGCGGACCGTCCGGAGTTTCAGTACATCGGACACTTATTAGGTGAGGCATTTCTGAGGAGGCCTCAACGCGTCGTCGCGCGAGCCATTGAAGTAATCGCGAGGCTACAATGAAAAGGTCCTCGCGCGTCGCCAGGACCTTGCAGTCCCCGTCCAGGTCGATGGCGATTTGGTCCTTCGGCTGGTTCCTGACAATCTCTTCCCAAGCCGACGAAACAAGTCGGGACATCGAGACTGTACGTTCCGGAGGCGTCGCACGGGTGGTTTCAGTTTCCTTGTCCTCATCGTCGGTTAGAGACGTGAGCATCTCACCCGTGTCGCGAAGGTCTTCAGCAAGGGATTGGAGTCTGCGAAAGTGCAGTCCTCGCGGAGCTTCGTCGGAATCTTCGGCGTCTGATAGGACGTCCAGTTGCTCCTGACCTATAAAGAGACAGAGGCGAGCCGTCGCGCGGAGCACTTCCCGCCGACGTTGTATGGCAGACACGCCAAGCTGGGTGAGGACTGTGAGCAAGTGTTCAACGACCGCCGGACGAAGATATCCGCCCAGCACTTTGCACAATTCGAGCGCGTTCTCGCGAAGAGGATTCTGGCCAGCGTCCCCGTCAAGGAAGCCGACCGAAAGTGTAAATCCTCTGCCGCTTGATAGAGGAAGAAACGCGGTGTCTCTGAACCTTTCTGCAATGCTCCAAGCCTGCGCATTATCCATGCCGCCTAGCTTCGCTGAGTCAAAAACGAAGGGGTGCGTTCGGTTTGCCTCGCCGTGAACTAAGCCCTGTAAGGTCTTGTAGACTGGGTCCTCACTCTCGGGCAAGTTGGCGTTTCCAATGCAGATTGTGACCCCGTTCACCACCGTCGCGAGAATGACGAACGGCACTCCGGCGACCGCCTCGAATGCGGGCGCCAAGACTTGTCGGCAGAATCTGAGCACCGCATCGGCCCGGTCTCGACTGGCGTCCGCTATCACGCCAATCTCTTCCGCGGCGCCCGGTCTCTCAACGCTCAGCGCTCGCCTAAGCATGAGTCCCCGCACGTGCCTAATAACCTGGTTCTGCGTGTGCTCTTCCTTGTGCAGGTAAGCTGCTACTCCCAGCTCTACGGCCAAGCGATAGTAATCTACTTCCGAGAAGGCTGATGTGATTAAGAACTCCGGTCGCCATGCAGGTCGCGAAGCGCGAACTTCGAGACCAAGGTCTGCGCCCGTGATTGATGGATACTGGCGGTCCTCCAAGCGCATATCCAAGATCATCACTCCGAGTTTATCGCCGAGTTTGTTTACTAGTGCGCGGGCCGATTCCACACTTCCTGCGCTCTCCACGCTAAAGCCGCGCATCTCTAGTGCCGTGTGTAATGCCAGTCGTTGAGAGTCGTTGTCCTCAACAATCAGGATCGTATCGCTTATCATATTTGATCCTCCGGTCTAGGTTTGGGAAATCGAATGGTGAATCTGGTGCCGCCAGGACCAGGGTTCGTTAGCTCGATTCCAGCACGATTCTCTCGCAAGGAGCGATCCACGAGGTACAGGCCCCATCCGCCGCTGCCTGGCTTTGTGGTCTCACCCAATTCAAAGATGCGATCTCTTATGTGGTTGGCGACGCCCGGACCATCATCGGTCACATGGCAGAGCACCACATCCCCAACGTCGTCAGCGTCAATCCGGATTGTGCCGGCGCCGCTCAACGCATCGCTAGCATTGTGTACAAGATTAGCCAGGGCGAGTCCCGCAACGTGAAATGGCACATCGATCACCAGATCAGGAGCAACTGTCACGGTGAGAGCGATCTGACGCTGACTAAGGAGAACCTCAAACAGCTTCCGGGCGTGTTGCGCTGCGTCTGCTAGCGAGCAGGGTCGATGCGCATCCAACTTGGTGACGTTAGCGATTGGGCTGAGGAGTTGCAAGAGATTCGTGGTCGAATCGCTCATCAGAGCTATGAGCCTACTGAGTTGTTCATCACACTCGATCCTTCCGAGTGCAACAGCATCCTTCAGGGTGCTCGCTGGACCCTGCAATCCCTTCACCATATTGGTCAACTGATGGATCAGCGTTCCCGTCGTTACGGCGACCGTGGCCAACCCCTGATACTGAGCGGCATCTGCCTGGAGTCGTTGAAATTCGATTGCAGCGGTTATTCTTACTAAAGCGGAATCCGCAATGTCACCAAAGTATTCAAGAAACAAGCTCCATGGCGAATGGAAGGTCAGCTCGGGGCCGAAGCCTTCGCGCTCCACTCCCATCCAAACGCGACCCTTAGTGTTTGGAAGCGTAATCCTGACGAGTTGATTACAGTTACCTCCCTCCGAATACTGATGAATCAATGCGATGGCGTCACCATCACCGGCGCCCGGCCCCAAGCTTTTGACAATCGCGATTGCCTCCTCGTCTCCTAAGAGCTCTTCGGTTCCCGGCTGTGTTGATACTACCCACCTCAGACCGGCTTTGCCGGCAATCTCTTGGACCGCTTTGAACCAGGCAGCGACATTGGTCGCTTCCTTTTGGTTGAGACGCACGCCAAGCTCCTTCAATAGGTCATCAAAGTACTTGCGGGCCGAGTCAAGAAGCGCATCGGAAACCAATGAGGCTACGGCTCTCCGATGAACGTAGTTGGTTCCTAGCGAAGGATGCGATACTTCGTCAAGGCCAGATGGCACGAGCAAGATGAGTTCACCTAGGAAAACATCAGGGGTTGGTTCCGCCGATCGCATCGCCACTAGGTGACTCCGGGCGATCTCGGTAGTTTGATGTCCGTCGTCATCAACTACAGAGGACCAAACTTGATTCAAACGGCCTCTAACGTCTTGTTGGAGGATATCGCGGTAGGCAGGGTCCGCCGCCTCAATCTTGCGAAAAGATCTGAATCCCTTATCCACCAGAATGCAGGTGCCGAGAGGCGAGAGAACGTCGTGCAGGATCTGCGTCATTTTCTCAACCGACCTTTCAATGTCCGCCATCGGCTGCTCTACCTGTAACCTCGAAAAGCCATAGCCAAGCTGGTCGAGGGCCGCGAGCTCCCGATTGGATTGAACCGCCGGAGCCACTAGATCGGCCAACTGTCTTATGTGTTGAAGCGCTGTCGCGCTATACGCCGCGGTTTCCCAGATTACCTTCAGACATCCGATTACAGCGCCATGAAATCGAATGGGCACCGCAACAATTGAGGAATGGTTGTCCTGAGGTTCGAATGCGTGCGCGGTGAATGACTTCTCCCAGTTCGGTCGAGGGTATCTGAACTCCTGTCCCGTTTCAAATACCTCTTCCTGAATGCTGTCGTACGTCGGGGGAAAGAGGGTGCTCCCGCGTCCATCCCCGGATTGCTTTCGTACGTCCCAACTCAAGGTCTTGACCCGCCCTAGCGTAGCCCCCGGAAGTCTTAAAGATAGTTCGGTGCGGTCCGCTCCAACGCTCTCCGCGATAGATCGCACGATGCCAGGGCCTTCCAGATACTCCGCCTTGCCGGCAGTAATGCCACTCATCATCTTCTTGACGTCGCCCGACGACACTACAACTAGAGTTCGCATGAGGAGAAAAAACGCCGACACGAAAAGGCCATACTTGAGCGGCCAGGCAGCGAGAATGGTCAGAGCGTCCAAGAAGTGTAATGCGTCGTGGGGTCCGTCATTTATGTCGAACTGATGCATCAACTCAATCACCCATCTCCATTGACTTGAGGCGATAATTGGGTTGAACCCGTAAACCACCTGCACTAGCGCGTAAACGCTGCCGACATTTATGGCGATGGCCGCAAGGATGGGGCGGCGGCGAAATCCAATGTTAGTGAATGTGGCGTAAATGACCAACCCAAGACAGGCGGCGGAGAAAAGAGCATCTGGCATTCGAGACCATAAGAAGGCGTCGCCGGGAAGCCCGCAAAGAATTGCAAGAACAGCAATGCACCAAGCTAGCTTCGGTACCGCCGGCCTTCTGTCCAACAGATCGAATGCCGCTGCGAGAAATAGCAGATTGTTTGCGGTTGAAAAGAAAAGATTCAGCACACGAAGGATCTGGTAAATGGATTCTCCTGCACTTGTGGAGGTTTGGACGGCCGCCATGTGATAGCCGCCACGCTGAATTATGTATTGTATTGCAAGTAGTGCGAATCCCCACGCGAAGAACTTCGCCCAGCGCTCGGCCGACAGTGCGAAGTACCGAAGGATAAGAATCACCACGGCGAAGAATCCCGCCATCGCCGCCGTCAAGATCATCAAGACGTGCCGGTACTCGTTGACGAAATCAAGCGCATCCTTTAGCAAGTCGGAAAACATGCTTTTGCTCTAATCACGCTGCCACTGTCGGTCGCTCGAATCGAACCGCCAACTCGCCAGTGTCGACGGACCAGTATCATCCCATTGCACCAAAGCAGCGTCAGTTGTCTCGCTCTGAGAGTCGAGAGTCACACGCGCGAAAGTTGGCCGAGTCACACCTTCATCGCGGCCGTTCAAAAGCCCTTCGAGGAACTCACGCCAGTCCGCATCAGAAGCATCGCCGGGGGGCAGGCGTAAGAGACGACCCCACGTCCCGGTGTTCAGGTAGAGCCCCGCTCCGAGTCTGTACGCCTTCGCCGAGTGCGTATGGCCGTGAATGACAAGGTCTGAGCCTTGTTTAAGAAGGTAGGTCACTACCTCACTCACACTGTCCGGCGTTTGCAGGTCAAAGAAGTCATCTTCCGCCGCAACTTCGCGCAGCTTCGGAATCAGCCGCTCGATTCGGTCCGCTTGAGAGGCGCGTCTTTTGGGCTCGCGTTCCATCTCTTCCAGCCAGGCAACCAGTTTCTGCTTCCTCGTGCTCGTGTGATTTGTAGACCTCACGATTCGTGCCGGGTCCGATTGGATCTCAAGTTCGGTGATCGCCGAGCGCACGGCGGAACTCAGCCAGTGTTTCAGGGCAGGGAGCAGCTTGTATTGTTCCTTGCGTTCGAGGAATGCAAACATAATGGGAATGACCGCCTCGCGTTCTGGCTTGAGAAGATAAAGCCAGGGATACTTTTCGCGTAACTCTATGAGGTACTCGACGACCAGCTTGCTGCCGGGCGGCGGAGTGTACTTATGATTTTCCAAGAGACCTCTGCTAGCCAGACTGGACGCTCTTCGGAGAGCGTCGTGGTCGATTCGGTTCCAATCATCAAACATCTCTCCATGTTCGATCAGCGCAGTTGCTTCGCCGACTCGAATCGTCGCGGCCTCGCTGTGAACAAGCCATCTCACCGGCGGAGCCGCCGCAGACCAACCAAGCCTCTGTTCAATCACTTCTCTCACCGAAGGAAAGGCGAGTTCAGGGTCGTGATTACCGGCCATCCAAATGACGTTGTGCTCGGGTGAGCGCGCGAGCCGGCCCAATGCGTCGAAGACCTCGGGATGTTTCTCGAGGATCGATGCAGTCCTGGCAGGGGCCCCTGCCGGGTGAAGCGCCTTTTCGGCGCGTTCACAGTGCTCCACTACGAGAAAGTCGAGGATGTCGCCCGCAAGCACCATCGTAGCGTTGGGAGCTTCTTCAAAGACCCACGTTAAGAAGCTGGTCAACTCGGCGTCGGCTTGGAACATCCCTTTGCCTTGCTCGGCTGCCATGTGTATGTCGCTCAGCACGATTAAATCTTCAGCTTTCCACATACATCGAAATCCAAACATTAGAATGCATCACGGAAAAGATCGAGGTTGGTCACTCTGGGGGCAAGGTTCCGTCGTCCAAAGAGGCTTCGTAATCAGCGCAGACCAGCCTCAGCTTGCGGTCGTAGGTTGATCGAATGCAGATGCTGCTTCGCGGACGGTTCGCGCGGAACAGTCGCGCGTTCAAGGGAACGAGCAAATGACTTTGATGCTTCATGGGGTCCTCCTTTTCAATCCCTGCCCCCGTCCAAAGGCAATTTATTCGCCAGGCAGAAACGAAGCAAGAACTCCCCTAGATCGAGGCTTTAGCCGCGAGTCGATCTGAATTGCAGTATGAGATTGTCCGGTGGAACGGACGCTCAATCCGAGTAATCGGACAGGAAACGGGTCTATTCATAAGAGATGGGGAGTTCAGCCTCGGCGTCAAACCCGAAGTTCAATCTAAGCTGTTCCTTCAGCCCTATGATGAGTATGCGCATCAGGTCGTCTTCGAGTGAAAGGAAAAACCGGGATGAGCCTGGATCACCTTGCCGCCCCGAGCGTCCTCGAAGCTGATGGTGGGGATTGAGGTCTTGACTTTCTGCCCCAAAAGCAGGACTCTGCCCTTCGCTCTACGATGCTCCAGTAGTCGTTCAGTACTACACCAACGAGACGGATCTTGAGACGTATGCCGAGGAGCTTCGAGAGTTCCTCACGCGTATGGGGCAGGAAGCGAGGCAAGGGGCTGTGGGACTTGTGATAGATCGGGATTACCTTGAAGTATGCAGGTGGCAGCTCAGATTCTCGAAGACGCTACGGCGAGTTACATTCCGCACCGTCCGACTGTGAAGGGTCGGGCGCTAGAACACAACCTCAAATGTGGTGAAGCACCCAAATGGATCGAGGGCTACGGGTGATTGTTAGGGTCATCAACTGAGAGCCCTTCTGCTTGAGCCGCGCTGTTCAGGTCCGCGTCTGCTGAAACAAAAGCGAAGTTACTAACTCCGGCGGAAGCTAATTCGGATTGAACTGCCAACGCGGTCGCCAACTGGATGGAGTCGTAGCCGCGCAAACCATGAGCCTCGGCCAACTTCATCGCATGGTCAACAATATTCATCGTGAGTGACGCGACCTCATATTCGCTTTTGAAGTGTTGTTTGAAGGCAACGATAGCCACGGATGACGACTGACTGGACATCTGGCCGATAAGGCTCTTACGAGTGAGGGCCGCCGCCATCTCGGCACCTGTTGCGATTGAGATGAAGACTTCATTATTAGCAGCGGCGCCGGTTATGCCTACGACCCATGAACTTCCGGTCTCTCGCGCGTATCGCTTCACGAGCGCGCTGGTATCGAAATAGAAAGCTGCCATCAGCGCCGTTCTCTGATTATCATTTCAGAAAGGGGCTCGCCTTGAAATTCGACAGGGCTGAAGTCTGTTTGCGCTGATCCGGGTTCCTTGGCCGCCAGCAAGCCTGTGGTACGCATACGCTCAATAGCGCGAGCGATGTTTGTCTCTTCAATTTGGTGCGAAAGACGGTCGATAACTTGCGCGATAGTCACTCCGCTGTCTTTTGCCTGGTCTTCCAACCGGGCGTAAACTTCATCGTCGATGTTTACCGTTCTGCTCATGCCTCACCTGCCAAAGCGTCCGAATTTGCACTATCTTAGCACACACAAGGAAGTGATCTGTGATCACGCGCCGTGGCATTTCTTATACTTTTTACCGCTGCCGCAAGAGCACGGATCGTTGCGGCCGATGCGAGGTCCCTTGTTGCGAACCGGCTTGGCGGCTTCTTCTTCGCCCCCAGCAAAAGCCGTCTCGTTCGCTTTTGTGAAAGCCACACGGCCTCGGCGTTGGCGGCGGCGGCGCTCGAGCAACTGTTGCTCGACGGGCGCGGTCACTTGCACCTGGAAGTTGAACAGGTATCGAATTGTCTCAGTGTCGACGCGCTCCAGCATCGCCTGAAACAGGTAATATGACTCCCGCTTGTACTCAACCAGCGGGTCCTTCTGCCCGTACCCCCGCAAGCTGATCCCTTCCTTCAAGTGGTCGAGCGCCAGCAGGTGGTCCTTCCATTGCGCATCTACAATGTTGAGCATGATGTAGCGCTCAAGGTTGCGAAGCGCCTCGACGCCCAACTGAACTTCTTTCTCCTTGTACTTCTCTTCGATCTTGGGCCAGATCACCTCGCGAGCCTCTTCGGGGCTCATCTCCAAGAGATCCAGGTGTTCGCCGTCCGCGTCAAACCCGAAGTTCAATCTAAGCTGTTCTTTTAATCCTACGATGTCCCATTCGTCCGCACGCTGCTCCTTCGGCATATACTGATCGATCAAACCCTCGAAGTTGTCTTCAGCAATGCTGAGAACGTAGTTGCGCTGATTGATGGCCTGCTCTTCAGGCGTGTCACCTTCAAACCCGATCAACAGGTCACGACGCAGACCATAAACAGTCTCGCGCTGTTTGTTCATCACGTCGTCGTATTCGAGGAGGTGTTTGCGGATTGAAAAGTTGTGTCCCTCGACGGACTTCTGCGCGCTCTCGATTCGCTTCGACACAAGCCGCGATTCGATGGGCACGCCTTCTTCCATGCCGAGACGCAGCATCAAGCCCTTGATGCGCTCGCCGCCGAAAATCCGCATCAGATCGTCTTCAAGTGAAAGGTAAAACCGTGATGAGCCCGGATCGCCCTGCCGTCCTGAACGTCCGCGAAGCTGATTGTCGATACGTCGAGACTCGTGCCGCTCGGTGCCCAGGATGTGAAGCCCGCCGACACTGACAACATCCTTGTGCTCGACATCAGTGGTTTGCTTGGCGCGAGCAAGCGCGTCGTTCATTTGGCGCTCGCTGGCTTCGTCGGGGTTAATTTCTTTTTCCTTCAAATACTGCTTCGCTAGAAACTCCGGGTTGCCGCCGAGCAAGATGTCGGTTCCGCGGCCGGCCATGTTAGTCGCAATCGTCACCTGCCCTTTTCGACCGGCCTGCGCAACGATGTCGGCTTCGCGAGCCGCGTGCTCAGGCTTGGCGTTCAAAACGTTGTGCGGCACGCGCGCCTTCTTGAGCCGAGCCGCCAGCCCTTCAGAGTTTTCGACCGACACGGTGCCTACCAGCACCGGCTGGCCCTTCTCGTGGAGCTCTTTGATCTCGTTGACCACCGCGTCAAACTTTTCCCGCTCGGTGCGATATATCACGTCGGAAAAGTCCTTGCGGACCATTGGCTGGTTGGTCGGCATTACCGCAACGTCCAGCTTGTAGATGTTGGCGAACTCGGAAGCTTCGGTTTCAGCGGTTCCGGTCATGCCGGCGAGCTTCGCGTACATGCGGAAATAATTCTGAAGAGTGATCGTCGCCAGGGTCTGGTTCTCGGCTTCGATCTTCACAAGTTCTTTTGCTTCGACGCCCTGGTGCAACCCATCGCTCCAGCGCCGGCCGGGCATGACGCGTCCGGTGAACTCGTCGACGATGATGACCTCGCCGTCTTTGACTATGTACTGCTTGTCGAGGTGATAAAGCGAGTGTGCCTTGAGCGACTGCTCGACGCAGTGCAGCAGATCCATGTTTGCGGGATCGTAGAGATTGTCGACGCTGGTGAAGCGCTCGGCAACCTCGACTCCCTCTTCGGTGAGCGTGGCGCTGTGCTGCTTCTCGTCGACGTGATACAGCAGCCGCGCGTCCTGCTTGAGATCGACGTCGCCATTGGTCGCGCGAATCTCTGCGATGCGTCTCTGCTGTTCCGCCTTCAGCTTAATCATGCAGTCGTTGGCGATGTAATACTTCTCGGTCGAATCTTCCGAGGCGCCTGAGATGATTAGCGGGGTTCGCGCTTCGTCGATCAGGATCGAGTCGACTTCGTCCACTATCGCGTAGTAGTGGCCGCGTTGCGTCATCGCGGAAGGCTCGAACTTCATGTTGTCGCGCAGGTAGTCAAAGCCGAATTCATTGTTGGTCCCGTAGGTGATGTCCGCGCGGTAAGCCTCCTGCCGTTCGGAATCATCCATGTCGTGCTGTATGCAACCCACGGTGAGTCCAAGGAAGCGGTATATCTTACCCATCCACTCGGTGTCGCGTTTGGCCAGGTAGTCGTTGACGGTCACGACGTGCACTCCGCGGCTGGTGAGCGCGTTCAAATATGCCGGCAGAGTCGCAACCAGCGTCTTGCCTTCGCCGGTCTTCATCTCGGCGATGATCCCGCGATGAAGCACCATCCCGCCGATGAGCTGAACGTCGAAGTGGCGCATGCCGGTCGCGCGCACCGAAGCTTCTCGCACGACGGCGAACGCTTCGACCAATATCTCGTCGAGCACTTCATCGAGCGCCGCTCGCAGCGCCTTCTTTTGCTCGTCGGCGGTACCGCCCGTCAGCTCGGCGCCGGCCATGCGTTTCTCAACAAGCTCGCGGAACGTGATGGTTTTCGCGCGAAGCTCTTCGTCGGAGAGGCGCTCCATCTCCGGCTCGAGGGCGTTGATCTCACTGACGATGGGCCACAAGCGCTTGAGCAAACGCTCGTTCGCGCTGCCGAAAATCTTAGTTGCGGCTTTGTTCAATAGTGCGGTCATACGATAGTGATTCTAGGTGATGGCATAGGGTGAGTCAACGAGTGGCAACCGGCGGTAGAGTCCTAATCTTGTGTTGGTATTTGCAGGTGCCCTGGCGCACGACTGATGACGGCGACGAAATATTTGGACTGCGGCGGCCTTTGTGCGTTGCCGCCGCTTTTTGGTTATCGCCCATGAAACGACAGAAAGCGGTGGCAATGCAAAGACGCCACCGCAGTCCAAATACGCGGTCGCCCGATAGTGTCCTAGTCGACCAACCCAAGATTAGGACACTACCCAATCGGCGGCACGGGGCATCATGTGTGGCCGGCAAGGATAGCCGGAGCACACAGCCTTCTTGGTCAGGATTCCAAACTGAACCAACCTCTATCGTTCATTCTGGTCAGGACCTTTTAAGTGTCTCGTCGTTTCTTCGGTTACGCTAAAGTTGGGAGGATCAAGTCCAGCCGTGTCGGCTGATCGCAGGAAATGAGGATCCGTCTCCCTCTCTAAAGCGCCCAGCTTTGTGGATGCCTGGCTGGCAGCGCGAACAAGTTTTCTACTCACCACCACGCCGTTAAACACTAGCCCGATCCCAATGCAGAGAGGAATCACACCGACAACCCAAAGACGGCGAAGGATCTCCACCGCATCCGGCGCGACATTGCCACTCAAAATGATTCCTTGCATAAACACATAGAGAAAGATCGCCACCCCAATGCCGACGCTTGCCGTGATGACACCAGCTTTGATTTCCCTGGAGCGCTGTATCTCGGAAGTAGTCCCGCGCAGTCGCTCAAGCTCTTCTTTGCGTCTCTTACGTTCCCCTTCGGAAAGGAACATCTCGGCGACCCAGGTCCTGCTCCAATCGAATTTCTCGCCCGTCTCGCGTGTCGCTACCGCCTGGCGTACGGCGTACAAATTCGCTCCGCACAATTTGCAGAACTTCAACTCGTCGCTTTGATTGGCGCCGCATTGTGGACAGAACATCGAGCACTCCTGTCTTACATCCCAGAGGAATAGGAGGACTATAAGCGATATGTTCTCCGGAGTCAGCCGATCCTTAACGGCCGCGGCGACAAGAGGTCTTTCACAGGCAACAAACGGTTTGTTCAACGGAGCACGATCAAGGCGCCGCCCAACATCAAGGCCGATCCAAAGTAGAGCAGACTCAAGCGCCGCGACGAAGCAGATCACGCCCGACAACACGCACACCATTAGCCAACTGGGCGCCGGAGCCTGAACGGGTGATTGCGAGCCGCGAAAGAACTCGAAGAAATTTATTATTGACTTAGATATGGGTGAATGTTAGAAATGGCGCGTCACAAAGCAACAACCGATACTTGAGAGTTTGTAGAGACTTAATCCCGGCTTCGGATTGTTTGACCCCTTTTGCCGCCCGCCCCTCGACAGTCTCGCAATTCTCTCCTCGTCCCCAAAACGCCAATGCCCCTTCGATGCAATCTGCGATGGCGAGTTCGTCGCTCGGCTACTTCATTCGCCCGTCCGAAATCGTGAACAAGTCGAGCACCTTCCCCGGGGGACACACATGTTTGGCAAAAAGAAAAAAGGCGTCGTTGGACTCGACATCGGTTCAAGCGCGCTGAAGGCGGTCGAGCTCAAGCACACGCGCAACGGGTACGAGCTGGTCCACATGGCTCATCAGAATCTTCAATCAGACACGATCGTCGACGGGCACATAATCGACCTCAATCATGTGAGCGACTCGATTAGCCGCCTCTGGAACGAGCAAAACATAAAGACCGATCAGGTGGCCACGTCGCTTTCGGGGCACGCAGTCATTGTAAAAAAGATATTGCTTCCGTCAATGCCCGAAGAGGAACTCGACGAACAGATTCACTGGGAAGCCGAGCAGTACATTCCGTTCGACATCAACGACGTTAACCTCTATCACGAAATCATAGGCCACGATGCGTCGGGTCAGAACATGGACGTTCTCCTGGTCGCCTGCAAGCGCGACAAGATCGCGCAGTTCACTCAGGTGATCTCGCAGACGGGCAAGCAAGCGGTCATCGTGGACGTCGACGCCTTCGCGCTGCAAAACGCATACGAAGTAAACTACCACCCCACGCCTAATCAGACAGTCGCGTTGTTGGACATCGGCGCTGCGGTAATGACGATCAACATAGTTCGGGGCGCGACGTCGATCTTCACTCGCGACATCTCGGCAGGCGGAAACCAGTACACTGATCTTCTTCAAAAAGAACTGAATCTCACATTCGAGCAAGCCGAAGCGCTCAAGCGAGGCGCAACCCCGGACCAGCAGCTCTCGATGGAGCAGATACAACCGGCGATTCAGAGCGTGTCCGAAATGCTGGCGCTCGAGATTCAGCGCACGCTGGATTTCTTCCGGGCGACGGCTGTTGACTCACCGGCAATTGACCGAATGTTGATAGCCGGCGGCTCGTCGAAGGTCTATCAATTGACCGAGTATCTGGCAGACAAGTTTCAGATGCCGGTTGAGCGATTCGACTCATTCCGCTCGATCAAAGTCGACTCGAAGAAGTTCGACGACGAGTACCTGAGAGAGCTTTCACCGAATATGGCCGTGGCCGTCGGGCTGGCGGTCCGAGTGGCGGAGGTGACGCAATGATCAGAGTCAATCTACTTGGAGGGACCGCCGAGCATCGCGTTTCCGTGCAGAAGACAAAAGTCGCGGCGCGCCGAGGACAGCAGCTTTTCATGCTGGCTAGCGCGCTTCTCATTTTTCTGATCGCGATCGGCGGCGATCATCTTTGGACCAACAGCGCGCACGCCGCCGCGCAAGCCGAGCTCACTCGCGAAGAGGAAGAAGCCAAGAAGCTTGAAGCCGACATTAAGCGCAAAGACGAGTTGGAAGCCGAGTTGAAACAGGTCGATGAACGCATCAGGGTCATCAAGCAGCTTCGAGCCGAACAGAAAGGCCCGGTCGCCATGCTCTCGGCGATCAACGAGCGAATGCCTGGCGGCCAGGCTGATTTCCGCCTCGAGGCGATCGTACAGAAGGGCAGTCACCTTCAGATCATCGGCACCTCGCTCAACCAGCAAGTGATCGCTGACTTCTCGCGTCAGCTTGAATTCTCAAACGGGCTGTTCAGCAACTTGATGCTTTCGATCGAAGGCAAAGAGGTGAAAGTCGAAGACTTGTCCGACAGGGCCGAGAAGAAAGAGTCGGATAAGCAAGAGGCCGGCAAAAAGGGCCCCGCGGCTAAGGACGCTGATAAGAGCGCTGAGATCCCGGACGTGGCCCGAGTGTTCCAGTTCACGATCGACTGCGACTACAACAAGCCGCGCGCGGAAGGCGCGGGGCCCGCATCAACGCCACCGGGCAAGTGAAGGAGAGGATTTATGGCAGCGACGATGACTACTGTAGTGAAGGGCGCCGAAGAGAGAGGCAGCTTCTTCACGCGTATGCCGTGGTACTACCAGATGGGCGTGCTGCTGTTGCTCTCGGGCTTGCTGATCTTTGCCGCTGATTATCTGCTTTACAGCGAGAAGCGCGCCGAGACAGTCAAGATCGAGGACAAGGTTCAACAGCTCAAGGCTAAGAACGCGCAGGGCAGCATAATCCGTCAGAACCTGCTGGCAACCGAGCAGACGCTAAAAGAGAAGCGCGAGGAGATTGACCGACTCCGCGACCTCCTTCCCGATCAGGTCGAGATATCCCGCGTCTACGACAGCCTCAAAGACTTCCTGCGCGAGCAGAAGCTCGAGCTGAAACGGTTCGTGCACATGAAATCGGTTTCCGCCGACTTCTACACGGCCCAGCCGATTCAGATCGAAGTCACCGGGTCGTACGACTCGCTCGGCCAGTTCTTCTCACGTCTGGGATTCTATTCGCGCATCTTGAGCGTGAGCGAGGTCGAGATCAAGAAGGCGGAGGACAGCGGACAAGAGGTGGGCCGATCGGTAAACGGCTCGTTTGTGGTGACCGCTTACTACATCGCGCCTGAGAACCTCGAGAAGCTGACCTCGACGAAGCCCGCCGCGCTGCCGCCCGCTACACCGGCTGCGTCAGGGATTAAGGCGAAATAGCGGAGTGGGTGTTATGAAAGCAAAAACCATCAAGAGAATGACATCGAACATCCTGCTTGTTTTGACTATGGTGGTCATGGTTTCGGCGCAGGATAAGCCGGCGGTCAAGCCGGATGCCCCGCCTCAGCCTCAACAGGTGAACACGGGTAAGGAATATCTCGGACCGACCGCCGATTCGATTCGGCCATATAGATCGTCCGGCAAGGACCCGTTCAAGAGGACCATCAAGCCGAAGACCCCGCGCGGGAAACAGCAGCAGGCTCGCCTGCTCGGGTTTCCGTCCCTTGACGTCCGGCGCGCCGAGTTCCGGCAGAAGGTGGATCAAGCGCGGGCGCGCGATGGGGCCGAGCCCGATCCGGTCTCGCAATACCTGGTTTCAGAGCTTGATATCACCGGCGTCTTCCGCGACGATCGCGGATTCGGCGCGTTCGTGAGAGCGCAACCCACGGGCACCATGTTCTTCGTGCGCAACGGCGCGCGTTGCTACAACGGCGAGGTGATGCGCATCGGCGCCGACGCCTCCGATCCCGCCGGCGCGAAGGTCATGTTTCGCGAAGTGTCCTACCAGGAAGTCAACGGGAAACAAACGCCTCAGGAGCGCATAGTGACAAAGGCGCCGGGGGAGAAGAAGTGAGCCGTCTTGTGTTAGCAGAGGATCGCACTATAATCGCTTGCAGCGTTTGATCGGCCGATGATCGGCGATGAGCTGCACTAAAAACATTCGGGTGAGAAGATGCATTCAAAGTGGCCGGGCGGACAACGGAATCAATCAAGCCCTCCAAGGTCGCGTCCGCTTAGCTTCGATGATGAGAGGGGAAACAATGACTAAGATTGCCAGGAGGCTTGTCGTATCACTGGTGCTGCTCGCGCTTGTGAGCAACATAAGCGTGTTTGCAGGATTGAACCGAGGCGCGAGGGCCGAGGCGTTCGCTTTGGTGTCGCTCAAACACCAGACCGAGGGATCGCTGACCCGCATCCTGATCGAGTCGAGCGCACCACCCCTCTACACAGTTTTCAGACCGACGGACCGGCTGATCGTCGTTGATCTACCGGGCGGCGAGGCTTCTCGTCTCGCGCCCGAATACAGCATCAAGAGTGCACTGGTCGACTCGATCATGGTTCGCCAGACGCGGATCGGCGGCAGCACAACGGCGGGGCGCGCGATGGCTAGAATTGAGGTCCGCGTTCGAGCCGGTGCTCGCGACCGCTCAACAATTGATGGCAACACGCTGGTTCTCGAAATCTCTGCTGACACCAAGACGGCGCCAGCCGGAGCGAAGATCGAGAAGGACACCCCCGCTACCAGGGACGCAAAGCGTGCGAGCCATAGCGATACGCGCGCGGCGGTGCCAGGCGTGATGGTGTACTCCGCTCCAGTTGCTAAGAGTTCGCCGGCGGCCGGCACAGAGCCCGCAGTCGAGAGCGTCAAGCCTCGGCCGAGCGACTTAAAACCGGCCACGGTTATCCGCGCGGTTCGCTCGGAAGCGGCCGGCGGCGGCCTAAGAATCGTGGTCGATACCGACGGCGCGGCGCAGTACAAGGATTTCGTGCTGCCTAACCCGTGGCGCGTAGTCGTCGATATCACCGGCGTGCATTCGGCGTTCGGCAACAAGACTACCGTTGTAGATTCGGCTTCAGTCGAGCGCTTCCGCGTAGGCCAGCCGAGCCCGAGCGTCGTTCGGATAGTGCTCGACACCAGGTCTAAAGTTTCATATCGCGTGGTTCGCGAGGGTGCAGCGCTAGTCATCATCGTAGGCGACACGGGCAGTTCGCGAGAGGACAGCGCGAAACCCAAGGTTGAACTCAAAGCGCAGCAGAACGGTGATCCGGTGAAAGACGCTGCTGAGCCTCAGCACAAGCCCGAGGTAAGAGTCGCCGGTGATCGCATCGAGAACAAAACCGATAACAAGAAGCCGGCTGATCAAGACGCAAAAGACACGATCACGCCATCTAATCTGATTGCTCAAGCGAACACACAAAGCACGGGTCAGCGAGTTACCCCTCAGCCTAACAGATCGCTGCCTTTGCCTTCGCAGTCAACAGCACAGCAAGGCTCCGGAAAGCCCACGGCTCCACCGGCGCAGCCTTCCGTTATTCGCAGCGCGATGGACGTTCAGCGGCCGGCTCAACCCAACTCAGGGGCGCCGAGGCGCAGCGAGCTCGCGTTTTGCGACCCGAGCTACGTCGGCGGAATGATAAGCTTCGACCTGCGTGCAGGCGTCGACATCCGCGACATGCTTCGGTTCATCTCGCAGCAATACGGCGTCAACTTCATAGTCGACAAATCGGTGACCGCCGTGCCGGTGGATATCCGGGTGACCGACATACCGTGGAATCAAGTGATGGAATCCGTGCTGCGCGCGAACCGCCTCGGCGCGGTGTGCGAAAGCAACGGCCGCATTATCAGAATAGCCACACTCTCAGCCGTGAAAGAAGAAGAGGAGCAGCAACGAGCGATAGTCGAAGAAAAGGCCAAGCAAATCCCGCTCGTGACCAAGATCATTCACCTCAAATACGCTCGCGCTACAGGCGCGCTCGGATCCAGCGGCGCAGGCGCGTCGGGTCGTGGCGGTGGAGGCGGAGGGTCGAGTAGCGGCACGGGAGGCGGAGGCGCCGCCGGTAAGGGATCGCTGCTTTCGATAGTCGACAGCCGGTTGAGCCCGCGCGGGCGCAGCGAAGTCGATAGCCGCACCAACAGCCTGATCATTACCGACCTTCCTGAATACACACAGGTGATCGAGGAGATGATCGCCAAGCTCGACCGGCCCGAGCCTCAGGTCGAGATCGAAGCGCGAATAGTGATCGCCAACCGAAACTTTCTCCGCGATGTGGGCACCGAGCTGGCAGGCGGAGCGTTTGCCAAGAGCGGACGCGGGGGGTTATTCGAGACCACGCCCGTTGCAATCAACGGCACCGGACTGGCTGCTGGAGGCAAGGATGCTGGCAGCTCTGGCGGCTCCTCGGGAACTGGTACTGGCACAGGCACGGGCAGTGGCTCGGGAAGCTCTTCAAGCAAGGGCCTGGGTCCAAACCTGATCGGTCCTTTTGCGGACACCGCCCTTCGCGCGGGAGTTGCAAACACAGTTTTGAGTTTGACCACCGGCGCGATCGGAACCGGCATTCTATCCTTGGCGCTGTCGGCGTCCGAAACCAAGGGCCAGATACGAACTATCGCCAGCCCGCGCGTAACCACGACTGACAACAAGACGGCTGAGATAGTCAACGGAGTTCAGATACCCGTGCAGACGGTCTCGAACAATACGATAACGACGACGTTTGTGACTGCTGCCCTGCGGCTTGAAATCACACCGCAGATAATCGAGGAGAACGGCCAGGTTCTGATGCACGTCGTTGCCGAAAACAACACTGTGAATTTCTCGCTTGCCGGACAGTTCAACAACGGCACGCCGGGCATCAATACTCAATCGGCTGAATCGACCGTGCTGGTTGCCGACGGTGGGACTACCGTAATGGGCGGGATCAACATCGACACGGAGGGGCACTCGATCAACCGGACTCCTGGAGTCTCGCGCATCCCGCTGCTCGGCGAATTGTTCAAGAAACGACAAACCCGTCGTGATACCGATGAGATCCTGTTCTTCCTGACGCCGCGCATTGTGAGAAATGACGGCAGTGTTGGCCCGCGAGTTCCGCAACGCAGCTCGGTTGAGGGTATGCCTAATCCGAACGCCCCGCAGCGAGCGGTTGTTACGCCCGCGGCCGGCGCATCGGACACCAAGCAAGATCCCAAGACGGCTCAGCCAGCTCCGCCGCCTATCACCGCCGCAAGCGGAAAAGCGGGACACTAAGAATTTCCGATTGCCGATCGCGGATTGCAGAATGATCTGTTTTTCGCGATCGCCAATCGGCAATCGGCAATCATATGGGGTTCACTGACACGCTCACCGGCCTCGCCAATCGCATCGAAGGATGCGCCGCCGTCGTCATCCTGGGCATCGACGGCATACCCATAGAGCGGCACGTTCAAGACCTGGATGCTTCACTGGATATCGAGACGGTCGCTACCGAGTTCACAACACTGGTGAGGCGCAGCATGCGCACCGCTTCAGACACCGAACTCGGCGATTTGCGTGAGATGGTCTTCGCGACCGACACGATGAGCTTTCTGCTTCGGCCTATCACCTCTGAATACTTTCTGCTACTGGCGCTCAATCCCGGCGGCAACGTGGGGCGCGCGCGTTTCGAATTGCGCAAGGCGCAACTCGCGATGGAAACCGAGTTCGCGATTTAGACATCGAACGGTGGCCGCTCCGGTGAACGGTCATTTGAGCCGCCTTAGGCGGAGCGGGTTCCAGTCTTGTTGCGTTGCCGCACGGCCTTCCAGAATTCGGTGCGAGAAAGACCGCGGCCAGCCTTAATACTCTTCCGCGACTTGCTCAAGATTGCTTTGAACCGCGGCGAACGACTGAGAAGCAATTGTTCCAGATCATCGTCATCCGCGGGAGACAGCAGCACGGCGACTGGTTTCCCATTTCGCGTGATAACGACCGGTCCTTTGCTTTCGCATTCTTCCAAGTAAGCACTGAGTCGCGCTTTGACGTCGGCTACAGAGGCGATTTTCATAGCAGAATCTCCTTGCCACCGATGAATAGTCGGTTCCCCTCTTTTACACCGATGGCTAACACGTCTACCGTGCTGTCTTCCAGGTCTACTTCGTAAAATACGCGGAAGCGGTTCTTTGGCCCGAAACGAAGTTCCCAAGTGGCTTCAAAAGGGGCCGGCGGTTCGAGAGGCTTACGATTCCGGGTTTCTTTCTCCGGCGTATAACTCAATTGCTCGTCGAGCGTTCGTTCGATCAGACCGTGATACTTGCGCTCAATGGCGTCAAGGTGGTCAACAGTTTCCGGCGCGAATATTAGCTCAAACTTAAGGCGGCGTGGCATTGACTAGAATTATAGTCAACTGAGTATTCGCGTCAATCTGGCTTTGACACTTAGAAACGCGTGTTGTGTAAGACACTGTTCGAGGGTACTGCACCTCTTACCGAACAAGGTCCTCGCCGATGCATTAGCCACGACGACCAGTTAGCGCGAACCAAGTCAGCGTCCATCGTATCCTCGTCGAGGTAGAGGCGAATTTTCATCAACCGCTCTGCTTCTCTTGCACACACTCCCGCTCAATGCGGTCAGCGCTTGCTTCATCGGCGGCGATCTCAGCTTCGATTTCATCTCGGTTAGCGTGGTAGTAGGCTAGCGCGCCATAGACTTGTGCTTCGGTTAAGTGGCCATACCGGCGCGCGATTTCTTCCGGGCTATGGCCTAGCTTGTACCATATAGCGATGCGATGAACCGTGATTCCCGTTCCTGCAATACAAGGCCTGCCATGCCGTATTTCAGGAGCGCTTACAATCAGCGAGCCTATATCGGTGCTCATAGTTGTGCTCCTTCAGTCGATGCCGAGTGATCAAAGCTTTAGCATTATACATCAGGAGCTTCGCGCCGGTCTGGCATAGAACGATGTGCATAGGCTTCCTTCTGACGGAATGCCCGCAGGCTTGCAGCAGTCCGCATTAATCCTCTAAGCTGGCAAGTTGGCCCGAGGGCCGTATTCGTGACATACTGACACGCGAAGGGAATCAAACTCAGATGAACGCAAATGACATCCGGCGCGGGATGATTATTATTTACAACAGCCAACCGTACCGAGTGCTCGACTTCCAGCATCGCACGCCGGGCAATCTTCGCGCATTCGTTCAAGCTAAGCTGCGAAGCCTCAAGAACGGCTCCTCGACCGAAGTCCGGTTCAGCTCTACCGAAAACATCGAGCGCGCCTCGCTTGAAGATCACGAGATGGAGTACCTTTATGCCGACGGTGACATGCACCATTTCATGAACACCGAGACTTATGACCAGATCGCGCTGGATGCTGAGTCGCTCGGCGACGCGACCAACTATTTGACTCCCGGCACAAAGATTCAAGTCGAGTTTTTCGAAGGCGCGCCCATAGGGGTCGAGCTCCCTCCCGCGGTCGAGCTGACCGTCGTCGAGACTACACCCGAGTTGAAAGGCGCGACGGCTTCCAACAGCCCCAAGCCCGCGAAACTCGAAACAGGCGTGACCGTCCAGGTGCCGCCGTTCGTAAAGGAAGGCGACCGTATACGGGTCGATCCTTTGAAGGGCGTCTACCTCGAACGCGTGAAATAGTGAATGTACCTCCTCTATAGCCTCGTCCTCTCGTTGCTGTTTCTCGCTCTGCTGCCCTATTTCGTCTATCAAGCCGCGCGTCACCGCAAGTATGCCGGCAGCTTCAAAGAGCGAATGGGCTGGCTGCCCGAGTCACTGCACGGCGACGGCCGAAAGACAATCTGGGTGCACGCCGTTTCGGTCGGCGAGTTTTTGGCGGCGCGGCCGTTGATCGACCGGCTCAAGACCGATCTGCCCGGCCATCGCATCGTGGTCTCGACGACGACGCTCACCGGCCAGCGGCTCGCGCGGTCCCACTCGAACCTGTTCGACGGCGCGTTCTATTTTCCATTCGATTGGAAGTTCTCTGTGCGCCGCGCGCTCGATCAGGTCAACCCCGGTATCGTGGTCATCCTCGAGACCGAATTGTGGCCCAACTTCTCACACGAGTGCCGGACGCGCGGCGTGGTGACAATCCTGGCGAATGGCCGGATCTCACCGCGTTCATTTCGTCGATATAGGCGCGTGCGCTCTTTCATGAGACGGGTGTTCGAAGACTTCTCACTAGTCGTCATGCAATCAGAAGCGGACGCGGATCGCGCGCGTCAACTCGGCGCTCAGGCCAGCCGTGTGCGAGTCTTCGGAAACCTCAAATACGATCAGCCGGGGGATGGGGGTCGGGGGCCGGGGGTTAGGGAAGAACCGCATGACGCTTCCAACCCCCAATCCCCATCTCCCATCCCCTCTTGTGAGATCGATCGTCAATTCGGACTCTCCTCATCGCCCAATCTGATCGTCGCGGGCAGTACAGCTCCAGGGGAGGAAGAGCTGCTGCTTGCTGTTCTGGAGCAGGTACGCAACCGCCCCGGGCTTGAGAGCGCTCGGCTGTTGATCGCTCCCCGTCATCCTGAGCGGTTCAATGAGGTAGCAAGCTTGATGGCGCGATCGAGTTTCACATTCGCCCGCCGTTCGCATGAGAAGGTGAAATCAGCGATCGAGACCGGCGGCGCCCGCTCTGACTTGTCCTTTGAAACGGAGTTCGGCGCAGGCGATCCGACGGGCCCGCGAGCTGCAGACTTAATCCTGCTGGACACGATAGGTGAACTCGCATCGGTCTACCAATTCGCCGCGGTAGTCTTCGTTGGTGGCAGCCTGGTTCCGCGGGGCGGGCACAACATCATCGAGCCAGCCGCTTTTGCGAAGCCTATTATCGTCGGCCCGCATACCGAGAACTTCCGGCAGATAGTCTCGGACTTCGCGCGCGCAGACGCGGTTGTTCAGATCAGTGAAAGGGGCGAAGACGTTGTGAATTGTCTCGCGCGCGAAATGATCGGCCTGTTGTCCGATCGGGAACATGCTCGCGCGTTGGGCGAGCGCGCGCGCGACATCTTGCTTAGGAATCGAGGGGCGACTGAACGCACCGTCGCAGCAATTGAAGAAATCATGAAGAACAAGGGTAGTCAGTAGTCCGTAGTCCGTAGTCCGTAGTCAGTGGCTCTCTTACGCAGCACTACGTTACTAACCACTAACTACTGACTACGGACTACGGACTACTGAACTACGGACTACTGAACTACGGACTACTGGTGATCATCGGCAAAGACGAAAAGCTCAAGCGCGCCCTGCTGTGGCCGCCTGCCAAGCTGTACGAGCTTGCGGTGCGCCTGCGAGTGGCCGCTTACGAGACTGACTACCTGAAGCCTAAGCGGCTCGATGCGACGGTGATCAGCGTGGGAAACATGACGCTTGGCGGCTCGGGTAAGACGCCTGTCGCACACTACGTTGCGCGCTACCTCAAATCCGAGCAGCACTCGGTCGCGCTGCTGACCCGAGGCTACCGGCGCGAGTCGTCAGGTATGCGAATCCTGAATGATCCCGCGAACGATAGCGGGCCCGGAGCAGCGAAGTCATATCGAGAGTTCGGCGATGAACCGCTGATGCTCGCTCGCTCTCTGCCTGATATTCCGATCATCGTCAACAAGGACAGGTATGAAGCGGGACGTTGGGCCGAGCGGAAGCTAGGTTCAGAAGTATTAGTGCTCGACGACGCTTATCAGCACCTGGCGCTGGCACGCGATCTGAACCTTCTGCTGATTGACGCGACTGATCCGTTCGGCGGATTCGAGATGCCCCCGTTTGGCCGCCTGCGCGAACCGCTCTACGGCATGAAGCGAGCGGACGCCATAATCGTCACTCGCGCCGACCGGCCATTCGATCAGGGTCAGACTCAAGCGATCATCAAGTATTATTGCGGCGAGAGAATACCGATAATGTATCTCTACTCGACGATCACCGGGTTGCGGCACCTGGCAACCGGCGAGGTCTATGAAGCCGGGAACTTTGGCGGCTGGAATACAGCCGTCGCCTGTGGCATCGCTAACCCACGAGCCTTTACCGAAGATGTTCTTCAAGCCGGCATCAACATCGTGAGCGAGAGCTTCTTCGCCGACCATCATGCTTTCGGCCAACAAGACCTCGATCAGATTAGCCGAGACGCGCGGGAAGCAGGAGCAGATGCTATTGTCACCACCGAAAAAGATGCTGTGCGGCTGGAAGGCCTGACGCACGGTGATGTCCCGATCTACGCGGCTCAACTTGAACTCCAAAGTGATGATGAAGTGCGGCTGAAGAGTCTGCTGCTAAGAACCGTAAGCCACAAGGCACACAGCTAGGCTCGGTTGGCTTCGGGCGGGTTACGTTACGCCGGCGAGACGGATAATTCCTCGAGCGCGTTCGGCTATCGCCGCGTAGTTTTCATTCTTCAGATCGCCGCTTGTGAACAGGCGGCTTCCAACTGCGATCGCGAAGGCGCCGGCGTTGAAGTAGTCGATGATGTTCTCGGGGCCAACTCCGCCGGCAGCCGTAAGCCGAACATCGTTGAGCCGCGACGTGATTGCCGCAACGTAGTCCGGCCCTCCCAACGACGACGCCGGGAACAAGCTCACCATTGGCACGCCCATCGCCCACGCAGTCGCGACTTCTGTCGGAGTGAGTGCGCCGATCACGGGGGCCACGTGCGCGCGGCGGCAGGCTTCGACCAGCGTAGTGCTCGTGTGAGGCATCGATATGAACTGCGCCCCGGCCTTGATCGCGCGGTCCATCTGGTCGTGGTTCGTCACCGAACCCGCGCCCACACAGACGCGGTCGCCGTAGCGATGACGCAAATCCGAGATCACCCTGAAGCTGCCCGGCGTAGCGAGCGCCACTTCGACGAGCTTGATTCCACCGACGATCGCAGCCTCGGCTGCTAGCACCGCGGACTCGGCCGACCGGGCGCGCACCACGGCAAACACCCTGTGAGCCTCGACAGAAGTGACGAGTTCAGCGTCTTTCATAACTGGCTAATGACATATGACGAATAGGACCAATAGGACCAATTTCTTTTAATTCTGCCGAAGAACGACGCGAGCAGGAGCGCCGTCACCGTCCTTGACCTTCAGGGGCAGACAAATCAACTCATAGTCGCCGGCCTCTACGTCACGCAGATCGAGCCCTTCTACGATTATTGTGCCCGCGCTCAGCAGCGCCATGTGGGTCTCCGGCTCCCCTCCGAACTTGTCCACGGACAGGTAGTCGATCCCAACCAGCTTGATGCCGTCTTTCACCAGTGACCGAGCCGCTCCCGGCGTCATGTAGACATAGTCCTCGACGAAATTCTTCTTGCTCCACAGGTACGAGTTGCGCGTCTTGAACAGCACTCGAGCGTCAACCGTGAAGTCGAACTCTTCGAGCACCGCTTCATCGATGAATGGAGCAGTCACCTCGACTACTCGAGCGCGTCCCATCAGCAACTCGAGCGGGAGCTTGTCTACTGTGATGCCTCCGTCGATGAGGTGGAACGGCGGATCCACGTGCGTTCCGGCGTGCGAGCTGAAAGAGTAGCGGCTCAGATTATATTTCGCGTCGTCTTCGTTAACTTTCGTTCTGCGATTGATCTTTACGTGTGGATCGCCCGGATAAACTACCAGTTCCTTTGAGAGAGGGACCGTCACATCATAGATTTTCATACCCGCTGGCCTTTCCTTGTACCCGACGCATGCTATTTCGCGCTTGTGATGCTTGTCAAACTAAGAATGCGCGACGCCCTTGCGACAAAATAATGCGAGAAGGAGAAAAGAAGAATTCTGACGCCTTAAGATGGGTTGTGAGGTTCGGACGCCGAGTTTCAGCCAATCGATGTTCGATTGATCATGTATGATGGCACTGCGATGTCGTTGGCCGGGCAAGCGCACGGCTTCGAAACGGTGGTCAACGATCGATCATCGCGGAATTGTCTCCCAGAGCCCCTTTCATACCACCCTATCTCCTGCGGACGCTTTGCTTCAGCTCTCCCAGCAGGTCCGACACGCGGCGGGTTTCGCTCTCGTCAAGTTGTGCGCCGCCGAATCGCACGCGGTTGTACAACGTGGTTATCTCGCGAATCGGTGAAAGCCCGGAAGCGGCCGCGAACTCAACCGGTGTCTGATAAGGTTGCTTCACCAGCCCGGCCCGCCGCGCGATCGCCAGCATCTGCTCGTAGAAGAGGATCGCCGACTGTCTATAGTCGCGCTGCGTCACCCTGCGCCGCCACATCGGCAAAATAAAGAGCCGGTGCCACCACGGTCCGTAGCCGGTTGGTGGAAGACCTCGGCGTTTCCTGTAAGAGAGGACTACGTACAACGACACGATCGATAGAGCGAGAATAGCGAGAGCGCTTGTAAGCTTGAGCAATTCGCCTGCGCTCCAGCTCCGGTCCATGATCAGCTTGTTCAGCATCCTCCGCGTCCACAGTTTCGCGTCGAGATAGTAGACAAGAAAACGATCCTTAATGCTCAGCAGCCGGTGCTGCAGATCGACCATGATTGAAGCTTGCTCGTCGCTGTCCAGCGTCACGATGTAGTCGAGCCAGAACACTTCCATCGCGTCCGCGTACTTTCTCAACCGCGCCAGCAACCCGCCCTGCGTGTAGTCGTTGATGCCTGCCGAAGGCGTCGGATCGAACTCGATCCACGCATCGCTATGAGGGAAGTACGCCTCAACCCATGAGTGCGCGTCGCTCTCGCGGACGGTATACATATCATTGAGGCTGTTGTACTCGCCCATCTGAAACCCGTTGACTATGCGCGCTGGAATGTCGAGCGTCCGCAGCATTATCGCCATCGCGGTGGCGAAATACTCGCAATGACCTTCACGAGTAGCGAACAAGAACTCTACCAGCGGATCGTCTTCACCGGTTTTCAGATCGAGTGTGTAACGAAAGTTGGTCTTCAAATAGGTCTCGATCGCCCTCGCTTTGTCGTAGGGAGTTGGGGCGTTACGGGCGATATCGTGAGCGAGTTCGAAGATTCGAGAGTCCAACTTGCGCGGAGGCAGCATATATAGCCGTTTGATATCGTCGGGTGACGCGGCCGGCGCGTCGGCTCGGAGTTCCTGGTCGGTTGGAACGCTTATATCGGATGTGATTGCGTAGCCTATCCGGCCCTTCAGCCCGGCCGCCGACAGCGCGTTGGTGTATTTGTCCCGGGACAGCGTCGCCAGTGGACCCTGAAACGCCAGGGCCTTCTGAGCTGCAAAAAGCGCGGGAGAATCGAGCGGCTCCAGAACGAATCTTTGCTGAATCAGAGCCGGCTGGCTGCTCGGCCGGCCCTTCAGCGGGTGCCTGTACCAGAACTGACCGTCTTTACCGACTATTTCGCCGTCCGAGATCCCTCCCTGGTTAACACTGGCCTGCCGCCCTGGCTCGGGTGTGACGCTCCACATCCGTCCGTCGTAGTCGTCGAACGCCACGCCGCGCCAGCGCAGGTACCGTTGAGGCTGACGATCCAGACGTACTCGCATGGCGACCCGCGAGCTTTTTTTGATTTTGGCGACTTCCCCGAGCTTGACGCGGTCGGAAAACCCCGTGATGGGCTGGCCTTCACCCATGCCCCCCGCGACGCCGCCTCCCCCAAGTCTCGGTATCAAGAAGAAGAACGGCAGCGTCAGCGCGGCGACGATGAAGGTTTGCGCCACCGACGCTCCGAGAAGATAGCGCACCCGGCCGCTTGCTTTCGTGCTAGCGGGGCCTTCCTTTGCGCGATATTTGACCCGTTGCGGTTGCTTGAGCGGAGTGACGATCTCCTCTTCGAGATGACCCACCTCGCGCCGCGCTCGGCGGATTTCAAAGGCAGCCAGAGTGGAGATGAAGCAGAACAGGAAGGTCGCGAGCGAGGCTACGAACATGGCGTCGAACGTCAGGCCTGCGGCGAGCAGCATCTGAAAGAACGCGATCAGGTACAAGAATACCCAGTCGCGGTCGCGCTTGTTCTGGAAGAGCTTGGCCGCCGAAACAAACAGAGTCATGTGCACGAGCGCAAGAATACGATTGCTGAGCAGCGCTCCATCGATGAAGACGAACGGCACATAAGCTACGCTGAGCGCGCGCCACATCCACTCGCGCAGCCGCAGGCGGGTTGCGCCGCGGATGTCCCGGTAGAGGCAAACGACCACGGCAATCGAGTACAGGGCGATTGATAGGCCGTCGAGCTCGCCGGTCAGCGCTATCGCAAGAAACGCGGTGATGACGAGCGCATATGAAGTTGTCCTGAAATAAGATTCCATAGAACGACGGACGACGGACGACCGATGACGGACGAGTGGTCCTCCGTCTCCGGTCGCCCGTCACTTGTCACAGGTCTTCCATAAAAACAACGTGCGCGCTACGCCAAATATGCGCGGGGATAGTTCCCTTTCTTGCCGGCGTGATCAAAACCTTGAACCGGCGGTCGTCGCGAAGCACAGGCACCTCGTCAAGCAGACGAATAAGATTCCATAGAACGACGGACGACGGACGACCGATGACGGACGAGTGGTCCTCCGTCTCCGGTCGCCCGTCACTTGTCACAGGTCTTCCATAAAAACAACGTGCGCGCTACGCCAAATATGCGCGGGGATAGTTCCCTTTCTTGCCGGCGTGATCAAAACCTTGAACCGGCGGTCGTCGCGAAGCACAGGCACCTCGTCAAGCAGACGCCAGGTAATTCCTCCGTTCGATTTGCGGGGCAGGCTGGCGGAATCGGACGCAGCTTCTGGTTCTGCCTGGCGCCGAAACCTCCCCAGTAACCACCCGCGCCGCCGCGTTCGGTCATCAACCAGACCACCGTCATCAGGAGTTTCAGTCGGCTGAAGCGTTGCGAGCGACGCAAGGATCTTGTAAAGGTGCTCCTGGCCCGAGCCAGACGCAACGTTGTGGTGCTCGCCGGTGCTTATCAGCTCGACTTCCGAGCGTTCGAGTATGAAATGATCTGCAAGCGAGGCGGCCATGAGCACGGCTCGCTCAAATCGCTCCCGAAATTCATTCGGGTCTGGCTGCGTGCTGCTACCGGGCGATTCTTCCGCGGGCGATTCGGACCGTCTCTTGGAGTAGCCCGGCGCGCTGGCCGACGAGGTTGAACCGGCCGGCAAGGCAGTGTCGAAGACGATCGTCAGCCGCCACTCATCCTCGCGCATATGCTCGCGCACCATCATCGCCATCGATTTCGCCGTCGCTTTCCAGTCGATGTTGCGCATATGGTCCGAAGGATGATAGCGGCGAATGGCATACAGATCGTCGCCCGAACCGCGGGCGTGACTCTGAATCTGTCCCGCCAGCATCGGTAGCGCGTGATAGAAATCGTCGAGCGGCTGCGGCTTCGGATAGACGAGTATCTCGCCGGCCGCGTCGATCCTTCGCCACTTTTTGAAGAAGCCCGCCGGGAATTTCGTAGCGATGTGAAACCCGGTTATCGGATAACGGCCGCGACGTTCGAAGGTGTGCTCGATGCGCTGCCTGGCGCTCGACCGCGCGGGCGCAAGAACGAAATAGGCCAGCTTGCCCAGGCCGCTGCGCGGAGCCAACGCTCCACTGGACGCCTTTCTTTCGGCCCTGCCTCTCTGCTGCCCAGCCGCGCCGCGCGCCTTGTCCTCTTCCTCGTCGTCGTCCCGTTCCTCTGCCTCCGACAGCGCTTCGACCATCAAGCTATAGCTGGGCATTAACCGCTTGTGATTCAGGAGCGTGACAGTTATGTTCGCAGGCTCGCCGGCGAATATGTGATCGGGGAAGCGCAATTGGATCGATACCTCTGCCAGCGAGATGCGCGCTATCAGGTTCGCTGCGATCAGAAACGCCAGCATCGCCGACAACACCAGGTATAGAAGATTGTTGCCGTTGTTCCAGGCAGCGAATCCGATGATTATCAGGAACACAACGAACAACAGGCCTTCGACTGTGAAACTTGTTCGGATGGCGAATCGAAGGACTTCGAGACGCACATTTCGCGCGAGCCGGGGAATGATATAAAGCGCACCGATCAACGCCAGCACCAGAGAGATGGCTGCAGCGATCGCGGCGAGTTGCGTGCTCTTCTGGTCTGCTGCCGCCGAGCTGAGCAGTGCGATTATGAAAGCGAGGCCTAGAAAGAAAACCGTGATGAAGAAGTCGCGCCACGCTTGCCGATTCATACTACCTCACAGCGGCACGTTTACGGTTTTGAGAATTTCCTGGAGGGCGGCTTGCGATTCGTCCGAGCGGCGCAATCCCGTCGAGTAGCGCGAGTTCACCACGATTCGGTGAGCGAAGATCGGAACCACCAGCCGTTTGATGTCATCGGGAATCACGAAGTCGCGTCCTTCCAAAAAAGCCAGCGCCTGAGCAGCGTGGTAGAGAGCGAGGCTTCCGCGCGGGCTCACGCCAAGATCGAGTATGTCGGCTTCGCGCGTTGCTCGCACTATGCGAATGAGGTAATCGATGAGCGATTCCTCGACGGTCACCTCTCGCACCTCGTGTTGCAGCGCGAGCACGCCGTCGCTGTGCATCACCGGGACGACGCGGTCCACCGCGGAGTTCAGGGTTTGCTCCCGGAGTATTGTCTTTTCGTCTTCCGAGTCGGGATAACCCATTCGCAGCCGCATCATAAACCGGTCGAGCTGCGATTCCGGCAGCGGGTAAGTTCCGTGATGCTCGATGGGGTTCTGCGTAGCAAGCACGATAAACGGCCGCGGCAACTGATAGGTTTCCTGCTCGACGGTGACGTGCCCCTCGGCCATCGCTTCGAGCAGCGCCGATTGGGTCTTGGGAGTCGAGCGGTTGATCTCGTCGGCCAGCACCACATTGGCAAAGATCGGACCCGACTTGAACTCGAAAGTGCTGGTCCGCTGGTTGAAGACTTCCAATCCAACGATGTCCGAGGGCAACATGTCGGAAGTGAACTGAATACGTTGGAACGTGCAGTCGAAGCTTCGCGCCAGAGTTTGCGCAAGGGTCGTCTTGCCGACGCCGGGGACGTCTTCAATCAGCAGGTGCCCGCCAGCCAGAAGCGACACAAGAGCAAGCTCCACGACGTCGGACTTGCCGTGTATGACTGTCTCGATTGTAGCTTGAAGTTCTTCCAGCTTCCCGGCGGTGGTGATCACTAAGTCGAGTCCTTGTTCGAGCGTTTTGGGGCGCACAAGAAAATCTAGCACAATTGAACGCGCCTAGCTAAGAGAAGTTGCACCCGGTCATTGACAAACCGAACGCCCCGGAGTACAGTCGGCTCACCTCTGGCAGTCGGTTGTGCGCACGACATTCAGGACGCCTGAACGATACTCAAGACGCGCACTTTAATCCCTGCACACTTCCCCGCCGGCTTTTCGAAAGGAGCAGTGCCATGCCAGCAGCAGCACTATCAGACGAAAGCAGAGCCGTCGTCCGGAGGTTCTTCTCAGAGCTCTGGAACAATGGCAACCTCAATGTCGCGGATGAGCTCATCGACATGGATGCCGTCAATCACGACCCGGCGGGCCTCGGCTCGGAATGGGCCCGGAGGCGACTAAGCGACTGGTCACGATGTATCGCAACGCGTTTCCTGATCTGGTGCTCCAAACCGAACACCTGATTGCAGAGAGCCGTATGGTGGCGATTCACTGGATCTCGTCCGGCACACACCGCGGCGAGTTCCTGGGGGTCGCTCCGACTGGGAAGCGGGTTCTGGTAGATGGAATCAGCATTCTTCAAGTTGATCGGGGTAAGATCTCAGAGGTCTTTACTAACTGGGACACGCTCAGTTTGATGAGACAGATCAGTGAGCCGAAATTGGCGGACTAAAATCTACAACTCATCACCTGCGCCGACAGCCGTGGCCGCGGATGATCACCTGGTGCGTAGCGGAGTACTTCCATGCACAGCGCAGCTACGTCTTGCATATTCTGTTCAACCCTATTACCTTCCCTGACTTGATTGGCCGGCGAAGTTAGCTGGCCTCAAGTTCCCTCGCTTGAATAGGACCAATGAGAAGAATAGTCAGAGCGAGATTCAATCTCCTGCTTCTTACAGCGTGTGTGTTGCTGACTGCATGCCTCTGGGGCTGCGTTCAATCGAAGTCGATCAAAGACCTTCGACCAACGGTCATCTTGATTTCGCTTGATGGGTTTCGAGGCGACTACCTGGAGAAGTACGAACCACCGAACCTCAGGTCTCTGGCTCGAGAAGGCGTGCAGGCGAAGTGGATGATTCCTGCGTTTCCAAGCAAGACGTTTCCTAATCACTACACGATCGCGACCGGTCTCTATCCGCAAAATCACGGCATTGTCGAGAACAACGTTTTCGACAAAGGCTTCAATGCGATGTTCACGATGAGCAAGCGCGAAGAAGTGCAGAACGGGCGCTGGTGGTTGGGCGAGCCGATCTGGGTCACCGCCGAAAAGCAGGGTCAGAGAGCCGCTCCGTATTTCTTTCCTGGAAGCGAGGCTGAAATAGGGGGCACGCGGCCGACCTATTGGAAGCCTTATGACGGGAAGGTGACCAACGAGGCACGCGTCGATACGATCTTGTCGTGGCTCGATCTGCCGTCGGGAGAGCGGCCGACTTTCTTGAGTTTGTATTTCAGCGATGTTGACACTGCCGGGCATGACTTCAGTCCGGATTCGGTCGAAACGCGCAATGCTGTTCTCAATGTCGATAGAGACCTGGGGAGACTCGTCGATGGTCTTAAGGCGCGTGGGATATTCGAGCAGGTCAACCTGATCATCGTTTCCGATCACGGCATGACTGCCCAGGATCCTAAGAACACAATTATTCTGGATGAGCTTATCGATACCAGGCTTGCAGAGAAGGTCATATGGACGAGTGAGATCATCAGCATCTTTCCAAGAGAAGGCAAGGAAGCCGTGATGTACGAAACGCTGAAGGCCAAGTTGCCGCCGCAAGCGAAGGTCCATCGCAAGGCGGAAATGCCCGCGCGGTTTCACTACTCGAACAGCCCGCGCATCGCTCCGCTGTTGGTCCTGCCTGACGAAGGCTGGGCATTGACTACCCGAGCCAAATTCGAAGAGATGAAAGCGGAGGGCCGAATGGACGGCTTGAGAGGGGGGCACGGCTACGACAATGAGCTTCCCTCAATGCGGGCGATCTTCATAGCGCACGGCTCGGCGTTCAAGAAAGGCGCCGTCATCGAGCCGTTTGAAAACGTTCAGGTCTATAACGTGATGACGAGGATTCTCGGCTTAACTCCGGCGCCCAACGATGGGAACGATGCGGTGGCAAACGAAGTCTTAGCGAATGACGCGGAGCACAAGCGATAGCTGGATGAAGCTCACCGGCGGTCGCACACGTCTGCAAATCAGAGCGCCACGGGACGCTCAGACATGAAGACTCCTTTCTCTTAGGCAAGTAGCGTGAACTCAATTAGACTCCGGGCTATTAAAGACCGCTGCACAGAGTCTTTGAATCCAGGGTTAGAGCACGATTCCGAACATCACGCGAACACCCGCCAACTGCCCGTTTTCGCGCACAAGATTGAGAGACCCATCGATGCGGGCCGGGCCAACGGCGATGTCGGTTGCCGAGATCGTGATTGAAGTCCGCGTCGAATTCTTCTCGAACGTCCAAACGATCTTGCCGCCGCCGGCGAATTCGAGCTTGCCGTTAAAGGCGAAGTTGGATTGAACCTTCCCCTGGCTGGTCGTCTGTTCAAAGGCGAACCCGACCGAAAGTTTGACGCCTTTCTTATGAAGCGCGGTGAAGTTTCCGCGCAACGAGATCGACGAACTCGTGCCATCCCTCTTGGTGACTTTGAACTCGACATTGCCGCTGAAGTCCTTCTTGTCGATTTCGGCCTTGATCGTGAGCGTCGTCTGCTTGGAGAGCACGTCGCCGTTTTGCGACTTCTGCTGATCGAGTGTGTAAGAGATGACGAAATCGTCCGAGATCTTAACCAGCCCCATGAATTGGAGCCGGAACTTCTGGCCCTTCTTGTCATACTCGTACATGAACTGATTGAGAGTGCGATTGATCGTGACGGATTTGGCCAATGCGAATTCGTCATCGGTCGCGTTCTCTCTCTTGTACTTGAAGATCAGCTTCAGCGGGTCGTTCTGATCTTGCTTCCACTCGCCGGCAAAGCCCAGGATGGATTCTTCGATGGTGCTCGACCCTTTATCAAAGAAGTGATACATGAAGCGCCCGCGCAGATCCTGGATGAAGCCGTCTATGACCGAGACGACGCCGTTGATGGTGATGCTCAAGTCGTGCTTGTCGCTCAGATCCCACTCGCCGCGCAGAGTGAAGCTGAAAACGTTATTCTGGTCGGGCCGCACGACCAGCGTCGCGTTGTTGGTGGCGAAAAATGGCCGGTTGCCGGCCTTATGGAAATTGATGACCTCGGTATCGCCGACGTTGAGACAAAGTTGATTGTTCGAATTGAATTTCCAAATGACATCGTCGAAGACCACCGTGCCGCCGGCGTCTTTCTTGACGACGATCTTGCTGTTCTTGTCGGTATCCCATTTGCCGATTGCCTTCCCTGCCTGATTCTTGACAGGGCCAAGCACGTCCAAGTCAAACGTGTCTGTCCCTTTGGTTAGCGTGAAGCTTGCCATCGTCTGCTCCTTTCGCCGTCGTCACGGCGCGGTTACGGTCGCAACGGTCCCGGTGCGCGAAGCGTCGCCGTCTACGCTTCGGCGGCTGGTGATCCGCTGCGATCAAAAGGGATTTTCCAGCAGGTCAAACGAGAAATAGAAACGGCCATGTCCTTTGCCGCTGATGCCGTCGCCAATCCCATATGCCCAGTCAAGTCTGAGGGTCGCTTGTTTCGCATACTTGAATCTGATGCCTAAACCCGGACCGTAGCGCTTCCCGGCCGTGGAACTGAAGGTGCGGTAAACACCTCCGATATCGGAGAAAAAAGCCAGGGCGAGGCTGTCCCGCAACGTCTGTCTCAATTTCGTCTGCCCGCCAGTGGCCGGGTCGAAGTCGGGCGCCAACAAACCGCGAGCACGCAACCAGACTTCTGGCTGGACGCTCCAGAGGCGGCGTCCGAGAGCATCATCCTCCCGGAACCCGCGCACCGTTTCGACGCCGCCGAACACGGGCAACTCAAAGACGGGCGTGCGGTCACTCGCCAGACTTACGCGCCCTTTCACATCGAACTCGAATAACTGGCTGGCCTCTCTATGAAAAACCCCGTTGAGGGTGATGACCGAGAACACCGGTTCCTGTTCGGCCGCGCCCAATCCGAGTTTCAAGCGCTGCGTCAATTCCAGAAAGCTCGGGCGGTCGGCACCGCGCTTATCAAGAAAGAACCGCGCTCCCATCTCGAGGGTCGTCAGGTTCAATTTATCAACGGTCTTCGTTTCTCTGATCAACGCCACGGTCTGGCGCTTGGCTTCGGCCAACACATCGAATTGCGTGGACTCGGCCGGGGTCAGGATAGGTAAGACGGCGCGCAGCATCGCACCGGTCCGGCGCTCGTTGGTCATCAGCCCGCCGAATACCCGGTTGCGTTCATACAGGCTGGAACCTTCAACCTGCAGGAAGAGCGGACGTTGAAAAGCGCCGCCCGGTCCTGTGCCGAAGAAAGGCACGACACCGGAATAACTGATATTGCCGATCGCCGCGCCGTCGGCTCCGGCTTCAAATCCTGCGGTACCCGGCCCGGCTTTTAAGCACTTGTAGCCGCCCAGCCCGCGAATCCCCTGCCCCGGACGGTACTCCAAGCCGCCATAAAAGTAGTTGTTGTTTTGCGGGCAGACCTTGTACAGGGTCTGGTCTAAGAAGGCGTGCAGGCTGGGATGCTGCGGTTTCTTCGCTGCCTCCTCAGACTTCATCATCGTTAGATTGATAAAAGAGGCAAGCTTGTCTGCATCGTCCGTTGGTTGGCTCGGGACCGGTATGTAATCAATATCTTTGAGCGCGGCGCCGATGCGCTGCGCCGTAAAAGCGTTCAAGTGGATCAACGTGTCGCGCACTGGCAGCCGTTTGGAATCCTCTTGCTCATCCGGCTCTGGAGCTTTCTTCAACCCGATTGCGATCGAGCCCTCGGGATCGTCTGCTGCCGGGCGGCGCAGGTATTTCTGGCCACTGGCCGCCTGCTCATTCCTGGCAAATTCATAGAATTCTTTGCGCGACAAGGTGCGCTGTAACACTTGGAAAAGCTCTTCATTGGCCACTTGGGGCAAGCGGATAAAGTCAATGCGCTGCCTCAGTACCTTGATCGTCTTCTTCTCATCCTGAATGTCGCTGACTTTGAATTTGGCTTGATCGCCTTTGTCTGCATAAAAGTCTCTAAGCGCCGCCTCGATCTCTTCTTGTGACCAGGGGAGCCTTATCAGCCTGGCCTCCTCTAACGCTGCGATCACCCGCGCGGTTTCTTCTTCCGGAGCTACGGTGAAGGCCAGCGTATCGCCGGCCGTTCGCTCGGCCGCAACGATCGGGTCGTAGACTCTGTGGCAAAGCAGGCCGTCCTGGTATCGGGTATCGGGTATAGTGCCCTGCTCGAACAGTGAGAGTGCGCTTCTACCAAGCTTGGAAGCACCTTCTATGCTGATCAGTGCTAGAAAAGATACCCTCAAGGTGTCCGCGGTACCTTTAATGGTGAACGCTCGGTCTGGTTCTTCGTTGGCTTTCCAAAACTCCTCGAAAGCCTTTCTTACCGTCTGATTCTCCAATACCGCATTGCGCCATTGATCGAACAGGCCGTCTTGTTTGAAAAAGGGTCCGAAACTGCCGTTGTGGTTGCGCAGTGTGGCTGTCATCTCCAGACTGTTAATCGCGCTATTGAGGGCGTCGCTTAGCTCCTTCTTCTTCTTCGCCTTGTTGTAGTCGTCTATTGCTTCTTGAGGGCCATCAGCGGGCGGCTCTACAGGCGCGGGCAGCGGCTCCTCAGGGAACAAATCAACGCGCGCCTCTTCGTCAAAAAAGCGCAATGCAGCGAGCGCCGCATTGAGCCGCTTCAACAACCGGCCAAGCAAGGCATTGTCGGCCGGAAGCAGCGTGCCGTCCGCGCTTCTATTGCACCTGAAATTCGCGCAAAACTTCTCCGTCAGTCGCAACTGCGCGTCAGCCGGGGCGACCAGCGGTTTGCCGTTTTTCAAAGTCAACTGTACAAACAACCGGCTCTGATCGGCCTGCTGCATCTCTGCCGGCGCGATTGTGCAGCCAGTTAGATCGGCGTGCGTCCCGGAATCATGAAAAGAGACGGCGTGTTTCCCTCGCAACGTTTGAGCCTCAGACGAGAAGGAGATGAGAGCAAGGAGAGCGTCAAGAAAGACAACAGTCAAAAACCTGCGCAACCATGGATTGCAGATCGAAGACGGTTTCGCTTTGCGCTTCAGAGTAGGAGTAGTTCTCGTAAAGGCAAAATGGGCGCGGAGAATATTCCGACTTCTCTTTGGACTCATAAGGGGTCTTCCCATTGCCGACTCAAACGTCCGCGTCTTTCAGTGACCTGGAGTGAGGTTTTCAGCCCGGTTCACTTAGAAGTCTTCGTTCTTTCGCCTGGTCGGGGCCCTCAAAGCGGCGCTATCTTACGCCTTTCGCTCGCAGTGATCAAGCCGACACAATGCTCCGAGTTATAGATGCTTACGGTTCGGAAATGTGCATATGTTGCATAGTGAGGCGGCATCAAGCAAAGGGTGTTAAGCAACTGCGATTCTTCTCCTTTTCTGAATCGGCTGCTGCTTTCGCTGCGGCTCTACACTCATATGAAAAGAAGGCAGAAGTATTACAAGGCGAAGTGATGTTGAGGTCAAGGATCGCCGACACTCTATCGCCACAACTCGATTGAGCCAACCTGCTCAGCGTCCCGCGCCCGAACCTGTTTACGACTCACCTGCCACCGTGCGCGTTGTCTCCGGCAGGGGCAGCCACGAGAGACGATCGCCCGTAGCTCCGAATGCCGTAGAACAACAACGCCGCGACGAGAAGATAAATTACCGAGTTCGCGCTTATGCATGCGCCCATGCCGAAGCGCCCGCTCGCCGCGCCGATCGCCACCGGCGCAACTCCGCCGCCAATCCAGCCCAGAGAGTTCATGAAGCCAACCGCCGACGCTCGGCGCTCGGGACGCACTACGTCGTGAAGCGAAGCCCAGATGTTCGCATCATAAAGCCCTTTGAAATATCCAAACCCGATCAACGCCACTATCACAACCGGCACCGAGAGCGTCCAGCCGGCCAGAAAGATGAACGGGACTCCAAGCGTCAGCCCAATCGCTTGAGTTAGCATCCGCCCGCCGCGGTTTCTTCTGACAAGCCTGTCCGCAAGCACGCCTCCGCTCAACACGCCGAGCACCGACGCAATCTGCAAATAGGCGGTTGCGCTTATGCCGGCCATCGCCAGGCTCAGGTTGAACTTGCGAAAGAGAAACGACGGCATCCAAGTCAGGAAGATCATCGCCACAAAATTCGCGCCGACGAACACCATAGTAAGGATTCGCACCATCGGGTTGGCTAATAGCTCTTTGATCGCCGCCAGAGCATTCTTCAGTGAACGCACGACCCGGTTGGCGAATGACTCCGCGACGAGCACAGCCGGCTGCGCCCGACTAGTCGCATTGGCGCCACGCAGTTCGGGGTCCTTCGAGGCGGGCTCAGTTGAATGGGCGCGAGCGGGCTCACGAAGCAAAGCAAGCAGCAGTACCCCGAGTAATATGCCCAACGAGCCAAACAGGTAGAAGCTAGAACGCCAGCCGTAATGCTGGCCGAGCACTCCAGCAACGCCCCCTCCGGCGATCGTCCCCGCGTAAACGCTTGACTGATGGATCGACATCGCGCGCGACCTGGTCCCCGGACCGTGATAGTCGCTCAACAGAGACATAGACGCGGGAAAGTAAAATGCCTCGCCGAAGCCCTCCAGCGCGCGGAACAAGACCAGGTGTGAGTACTTTGTAGAGAGCGCGGTCGCAATGGTGATCAATGACCAGAAGACCAGCCCGCCAATGATGAGCGTCTTGCGGTTGCTACGATCACCTATCAGCCCGGCAATTAGACCGAAAGCGGCGTACACCCACATGAACGACGCGCCGACGATGCCAAGCTGCACGTCGCTTAGATTCATTTCTGATTTGAGCAGTTCGAAGACTGAGAAAATCGCTTGCCGGTCCGCGTAGTTGAAAAAACACACGAACCAAAGCATGACGACGACCCACCATTTGTAGGTTCCTTCTGGCATTGCGTTCGCGGGGCGCTGTCAGTTGATTTTCTGCGTTCCTCTGCGTCCTCCGCGGTTCGATCCGGATTTTAACCGTAGAGGACGCAGGGGAACGCAGAGGATCATCCGGGCCAGCGACCGTCGGGCATTTCTCGCAACACCAGCTTCCGCGGATCGATCACAACGTGTTTGATTCGCTCGCGGTGCCACGTGTAGGTAACGTGCACCAATCCGTCGGCGCTCTGTATTACCGCCGGGTACGAGTACTCGCCGGGTTGGTCCTCCAATATCAGAGCCGCCTTCCAGGTCTCACCGTCCGATGAAACGGCGACGTTGAGCGGGCTGCGAGCCTTCTCGGTGTGGTTGTACACAAGCAAAGCGCGTGCGTCCTTGAGCATCACCGCATCGATGCCCGCGCTCGGATTCGGCAGCGTCGTAGACTTCATCTCGCTCCAGGTTTTTCCACTGTCACTGGACCAGCTCTCGGTGATTTTGCCCTGCCGGCTGCGACAAAGAATCTGGATGCCGCCCGAGCGATAAGCCACGACCGCCGGCTGGATGGCGCCGAACTGAGTCCGGTCGTTCAGCGGTTCGCTCTTGCGCCAGGTTGCGCCCAGGTCGCTCGTGTATTCCATGTGAACGCGCCAGCCCGCGTGCTCGGTGCTGGAGCCGGACAAGATCGAGCCGTCCAGCAATTGAATCGGTTTGTTCTTGATAGGGCCGAGAATACCGTCGGGCAGCCGCCGCGGCTTCGACCAGCTAGCGCCGCCGTCGGTAGAAGTAGTCAGCATGCCCCACCACTCGCTTGGGCTCGGTCCCACTTTGTAGAAGAGCAATAGAGGTCCGCGCGCGGGCTGAAACAGAACAGGGTTCCAGCAAGGGTAACGTTCGCCGGTTGGTTGAACGCCGTTAGCAACCTCAGCAACCTTCGACCATCCGTTCTTATCGTGCCGGGAGACCCAGATTCCAACGTCGGGACTCCTCTCGCGCGTGCCTCCGAACCAGGCGGCAACCAGGCCGGCTCTTGACTCGGCTATGGTTGACGCGTGACACGACGGGAAGGGCGCTTGTTCGAAGATGAACTCCGACTTGACGATGGCATCACGCACAGGGGGTGCACTGATGTATCTGGCCTCGAGCAAAATGCCCTGCGGGGCTACAACAAGCGCAAGAACCGCACAATTGAAGTGGCGCATACTCCTCCCATCACCCGGAAGACGAAATCACAAAGAACACTGCTTACTGTCGAAGAGCGGCAGCGGTATGTTTACTAGAAGCCATTTGTCGCCTTGTCCGACGAGCGACATAGTATCAGATATACCCGACGACAGACTGAGATTCTCGGCTTATGCGCGGACCGGATCGTCAAGGATGAATTGTGGCTGCGTATGCTAAGATTGCCGCGAGGAATTCTATGAGCGTGCCGAAGAAACTTCAGCGCCTGAGCGTCGCCGAGTATCTCGAGGCTGAGAAGGAAAGCCCTGTGCGCCACGAGTACGTCGACGGCCAGATCTATGCAATGGCGGGCGCAAGCGACCGGCATAACCGCATCGCGATCAATCTGACCGGCAGGCTCGATGACAAACTGGGCGATGGGCCCTGCGAAGTGTTCATGGCCGATATGAAGGTTTGGGTCAACGAGACTGTCTACTATTATCCCGATGTCGTGGTTGCGTGCGACGGTCCCGGCGCAGATGAGTACTACCGAAAACAACCACGACTCATCATAGAGGTCAGCTCGCCCAGCACCGAACGCATTGACAGGTCTGAGAAGCTGCTAGCGTACAAGCAGGTGAAGAGTCTGAAAGAGTACGTGATCGTCTCCCAGGACCGCGTGCGCATCGAGGTGTTCCGCCGCGGGCGAGGTGACCGCTGGAACTGGGAGGTACTCACCGAACTCAGTGATGAGCTGCATCTCGAGTCGATCGGGCTCACCCTCACCGTCGGTCAAGTCTACCGCCGCGTAAAGTTTCCACAACGCACCCGCCGCAGGTAGAAACTCAACGCGCGTCAACCTAAGGGAACAAGTGGAGCGAGCGTGGCTAAGGCAGCTTCAATAGAAGAACAACTAGCTGAAGTTACCAGGCTCAGCAAGCTGCCGGACTCACCCGAAGTTCGCGAGCAATTTCGGAAGCATCTTGCGAGCAAGGTCAGTCTCGTCGTCGCCAAGGCCGCGGAGATCGTCGCTCATATCGAGGACCACGAGTTAGTTCCCGATCTCATCGCGGCCTTTCATCGCTTTATGCTGAACGCGGTGAAAACTGACAAGGGCTGCGCCGCTAAGAGCGCCGTCGTCAAAGCGCTGCTTGCCGCCAATTGCGATGACGAAGAGATTTTTCTAACCGGCATCCGGCACGTGCAACTCGAACCAACCTGGGGTGGGCGCGCCGACACAGCCGCGCCGTTGAGAGCGCTGTGCGCTCTCGGTTTGGTCCAAGTAGGTTCCACGGACGCGATGAATGAACTGGCGGCGCTGCTCGCCGACTCCGAGGCCGATGCCCGCATAGGCGCGGCACGTGCGCTCGGACATTGCGGACCCTCCGCGGCGCCGCTTCTGAGATTCAAGGTGCTCACGGGCGACGCCGAGCCGGCAGTGATTGCCGAGTGCTTTAATGGGTTGATGGCTCTTTCGGCGAGCGCTTCGTTCGAGTTCGTCGCCAGGTTTGTCGATCAACATTACCCCTCGCTTTACGAGCATGCCGCGCTCGCACTTTCGGAGTCACGGCTGCCTGAGGTCTTCGAGGTGTTGAAGTCGAAGTGGACCGCTACGTTCGACCGCGAGTTCAAGCAAACTCTACTGCTTCCAATAGCGCTTACGAGATCTGAAGCAGCGCGTGACTTCCTGATATCGGTTTTGGAATCGGGCGACGACCGGCTGGCTACGGCTGCAATCGCTACGCTGGGCATCTACCGCGAGGACGTGACCATGCGAAAACGAGCAGAGGAGGCCATCGGCGGCCCTAACAAAGATCAATTGTTAGCTGCGTTGCGTCGCGTGTTCGAATGACTTGGAGTGCCGGCTAAGCGTTGAGCCTCGCGTTGGCGCAGGAAGACCGGGTGTTGAGAGCTAACGGGCTGAGAGGTAAGGCTGCAGAAGCACAACCCCGCAGATGAGCACCCGTGAACCGTCAGCGCCGCCGACGATCATGCGTGTCGGATTGAAGTTAGTGGGGTGAGGTTACCCCACTATCTATCTTTTGAAGTCAGTTGGTCTGGCAGATTTCAGAGAATCTGACTACCAGCCCTGCGGTGGCTACTTGCTAAGGTAGACGACCAGCTTGGTGTCCTCCGACTTTGACAACGCCAGGATTCGCACGGTCGATACGTGCCGGCCGTCGGCGAAGTCCAGCAGTTTGTAGATTCCGCTGCCGTGCGTCTTCTCATTGAAATCCACGACCTGCACGTTGCCGTTGTTGAAGGTGACCTCGGCGAAGTTGAGTTCAGCGTTGCCGATGATCTCGAGGTATAGCGCGTCGCCCCTGCCATCGACGCCGAAGTTTGTATCCACCCAGCCTTCATCTTTTTCGATGGTCTCGCTGTCCTGCCACACGAACCGCTCGCGGGCTGGTAGCGTAACCACCGCCGCCGTCCATGCCACCGCAGTCAAGAACAACAGCGGGGCCGCCACCACTACTGCCCTTCGCGCGGGCCTTACCAGTACTGTGACAGGCAGCGCCCGGCGGATGGGATGCCCAGGTCGAACGACGATCGTAGTGCGATGGGGCCGCGTGCGGACCACCACCCGGCGGCGGCGCTGGGCCATCGAGTCCTCGGGAACCAGCATTATGACGATGAAGGCAATACACAACGCGCTCGGGATCAGTTTTTTCATCTTCAACTCTCCTTTGAAGACTCCGGCGCTCGCAGCCGGAGGAAGTCACGCCGCACAGCGCCGGCCAATTACGACCTCTTGCCGGCGTGCGTGAAGGTTATCTGCTGGCGAAGGTAAGGGTATGCTTTCAGCCTTCTTCGCTTCTTGCGACTCTTCTTCGTATCCAGTGTCCGCATTCTCAACATCAGGCGGCTTGATTGTCCGAGAAACTTCAGTTTGTCGTCGCAGCGGTCCGATGTCGACTAGCCTCAGTTTATCGTCGAGCCGTCCTATGCGACAAACTGAAGTTTGTCGGACAATCGCCCTTCTTTTGAGACTCGGCACATAGTGAATAAACAGCCAAAATGTACCAGCCGAATGCGCTCCGCGCCGATGTTTGTCTTTGGCATTCACCAGGCATCGGCTCATTGAGACTAACAAAGCTCAATTGCTAGCCGCCTTGCGTCGCGTGTTTGAATGACTTGGGGTGCCGGCCAACTTTGAGACTCGAGTAGGCGCAGGAATGGCCTTCGCTATGTTCTGCACGACGTTATCGTGGCTTTTCCGTGGTTCGGTTCGAACCTCGCCGAAGCTTGGCGCTGCTGCGTCCGGGCTGCACGCGTTTCTTAGCCGGGCGGCTGGCGGCGGCTTTCGGCTCGGCTGCTACTGAAGGTGGACGATACGCGGGAACGCCGTAGAGCAAGCCCTCGGCGCTGAGGTCTTCATCGATGTCTGGCCAGTGCACCCCTTGGCCGGTCCCGATTAACCGCCAGTTTGCTCGCTGCGCCGGAGTTGCCTCAGACAGTCGCCAAGACCACGCTAGCGGGACGCTAATGACGCGACCGTCGGCAAGCTTCACTATGATTTCGTCGTCGGCGACCTGCACGTCTTGGACGACCGGATCGCTGCTAGCCAAAATGTTCATGCCAGGCATCCAGAAACGAGGCTCGATGCGTCTCGATCGTGCGTCGAATCATTCAACTCTCGGGCGCTGAACCCGTACGAAATTGCAATTTGCACGCCTGACCCCATCCGCTTAAGTTCCATTTGTAGCGAACCATTCTTCTGCACCCCTCAAACGGTGCAATTAGAGTTTGCACCCAAAACCGGGTGCAACGTTATCACACTCCTATTCAGTAAGGCACTAGGTCATGGTATCGTTGGGCGGTCAATTTCGACGATATTTCTTACTTACCCACTAGACACGATAAGGACAAATGACCACCAAGTCCTCGCCAAGCATGATTCGCCGCTTCAGCGGTAAGGATGGACGCAGGAGACTTATCGAATGCGTATCTGTTCAGACGTGTGTTGCGGGTAACTTGGCTTTGGCGCGTGAACTGGTTACTGCGGGCACGCTGGTCGACGTTAAACCAGGAGATCGGATCGCTGTGCAAGGTGACGCCGATAACGACTTGTTTTTCATAATTAGCGGGGAGTTTGGCATCACAGTAAACGGTCGACAAATTGCGACTAGAGCGGCGGGTCGCCACGTTGGTGAAATGGCCGTCTTAGATCCGACGGCGAGACGAAGCGCTACTGCGGTGTCAGCCACTATTTTTGTACGTCTTCATTCGGATGAATGCCATCGCTCTGATTGAGCGATTCGATTCCTGCGACACGATCCAGGAAGAATGGAATCAGAGGCACGTTGTAGTCGCGCGAGAGAGACAAGAATGCTTAGTGAATGGCTTTGCGATACTCGTCGTCGGCGTTCGTCGGAGCTTCCATTCCCGCCAGCAACACCGTTGCGCCTCGCGCTTTCATTCGCTCGATGCACAGGAATGGAACTGACAAAGATCGGGGCGTATGGTACTTTGAGGCAAGTAGGAACGATTAGTAGGAGATGGTGAATGCCTGAGATCAGCAGGTTCTTCGGGATCATCATTCGGATGTTTTTTGACGAGCATAATCCTCCGCATATCCACGCGGAGCATCAAGGTAACAAGGCGGTGTTTGATCTGAGTGGAAATATCACGCAGGGAAATCTGAAATCGCGAACCGCCATCAAACTCGTGCGTGAATGGATCGACTTGCACGTCGCCGAATTGCTCGAGGATTGGGAGCTCGCCCAGGCGGGGAAGGAAATCAAGAAGATCGACCCATTGGATTGAGGCGAGCCATGTGGAATCTCAACGACGTCAAACAGATTGAGTACAAAGCAGACTATTCTTTCCTGATCGTTTTTGATGACGGCACCAGTGCTGTCATTGATTTCTCGGAGTACCTGCAACGCGGACCCATTTTTGCGCCACTCAAGGATCGCGACTTCTTCCGGCAGGCAAGAATCGAAGGAGGCACCATCGCTTGGCCCAACGGGGCGGACATTGCTCCTGAAACCCTGTACGAGAAGTGCGAACAAGTTTCTGCACTCGCCAGGAAATAGCGCGCCGAAGCGCACCCACACCCACACCCTCTCCAATAAGAGTGTATCTTCTACATCGAAATATGCGAGATGGTTTCTTAAGAGCCGCAAACCGCGCGGCACGGTGATGTGGAGCGTTGGTGCGCAGGTAAGCTTGGCGTTTTCTTGCAGGCGGTTCGATTCACAGTCCTTGCTTCTCCAACAACGGCACAAGCGACCGATACACCGTCTCTGTCACGACCTTTGTCCCCTCTTCACTCGGATGAATGCCGTCACGTTGATTCAGCGTGTCGATTCCTGCCACCCCCTCGAGGAAGAATGGAATGAGGGGCACTTGATGATCTCGCGCTAGAGATGCGAATGCCTCGTGAACCGCTATTCGATACTCGGCGCCTGAGTTCGTCGGAGCTTCCATCCCGGCCAGCAACACTGTTGCGCCGTGAGCTTTCGCTCGCTTGATAATCTGCGCGAGATTCTCTTTCATCGCGTCGATTGGCTGGCCGCGCAAGATGTCATTCGCGCCCAGCTCGATGATCACTATCTTGACGTCGCCGTCGAGCGCCCAATCGATTCGTCTCACTCCCCCCGCTGATGTGTCTCCTGATACACCGGCGTTGACGACTTCATAAGCAAAGCCTTCGGCGTCGAGCTTCTTTCGCAAAAGCGCCGGATAGCTCAAACCCTCGGGAAGTCCGAAGCCTGCCGTGAGACTGTCGCCGAATGCTACTATCTTCGGTAAACTCTTCGCAGGCTTCGCGCGAGCGGCAGGCGATGCTGGAGACGCTTCCTTCGGGGCCGCGGCTCTGCAGGCTGTAACGGCCAACGCCGCGATCAGGACCAGGTAAAGTAGAAGACGATTCATGATTCAATTATACAAGGTATCCAAAGTTGTTCCCTCTGGCGCAGAGATGCTCACGATTCTTCACCCGCTCGATTTGACGATTCCAGACGGCCAGTTCATCGCGGTCGTAGGGCCTTCTGGCAGCGGGAAGTCCACTCTGCTTGGGTTGATTGCCGGACTCGACGAGCCGACTTCTGGCGAAATCCGCATCGACGGCCAGGCCATCACCGCTATGAATGAAGACTCGCTCGCCGAGCTGCGCGGCGGCAAGATCGGCTTCATCTTTCAGTCTTTTCATCTGATACCTTCGCTGACCGCGCTCGAAAACATTCTGGTACCGATGGAGATCGCGGGCGCGCGCGACGCGGCGGAGCGTGCTAATCAGTTGATGGAAGACGTGGATCTGGTGGCGCGCGCACATCATTATCCTTCGCAGCTTTCCGGGGGTGAGCAGCAGCGAGTCGCGATCGCCCGCGCGTTCGCCAACGGCCCGTCGATCCTGCTTGCGGACGAGCCTACGGGGAATCTCGATTCGCACAACGGCCGTCACGTTTTCGAGTTGATGGTCGAGATGAATCGAAAGCACAATGCGACGCTCGTGCTCGTAACCCACGATCACGAGCTTGCAGCGCTGGCCGACCGGCGAATTTCGTTGAGAGACGGCCGAGTCGTCAGCGACAGCGATGCGGACGTGTTGAGTCCAAAGGAAGACGCCGTGGAGGCGAGCCGCTCATGAGATTTATTCTGCAAATGGCGCGGCGGGAGCTTCGAGCCTCGTGGCGCAGGCTGCTGTTCTTCTTCGCTTGCATAGCGATCGGCGTGGGCGCGATCGTCGCGGGCCGGTCGATGCTGCAAAACGCGGCCGTCGCGATCGCGGCGGAAGCGCGCAACCTCCTGACCGCCGATGTGCAGGTTGATTCGAGTCGCCCGTGGACCCCCGAAACCCTCGCCGCAATTGATCGCGTCGCGCTGCCTTTTGCCGAAGCACGAACTGAAACGATTGAATCGCCGACGATGCTCCGCCCGGCCGATCCGGCTCACGAGGGCGCGATGATGGTTGAGCTGAAGGGAATCGATTCGGGCTTCCCCCTGGTCGGTGAGTTCAACCTGACAAACGGTGAACCGGTTACTTACTCGCTCATTCAAAACAATGGCGCGGTCGTGTCGATTGCGCTGCTTGATCGATTGAAGCTCCAAGTTGGCGACGACGTGAAGATCGGAAACTCGACCTTTCAGATTCGCGGTACGATCGACAAAGAACCCGGAGGCGGAAGCGGCTTTCGTGTCGGTCCTCGAGTGTTCATCGAGCGAGCGGCGGTTGAATCAGCGGGGCTAACTGGATTCGGTAGCCGCGCGCGACGCAAGATCTTTTTCACAACTTCGGTAGATAACATCCCAACACTAGTGCGGCAACTGCGAGACGAGTTGAAGAACAATCTGGTCAACGTTCGCTCATACAAGGAGTCGCAAGAAAACCTCAGCGAGCAGTTTTCGCGCGCCGAAGACTATTCTTCTTTGACCGGACTTGTGATCCTGGTCCTCGGCGGAATCGGCATATCAAACGTTACTCGCGTATTCATCGAGCAAAAGAAAAAGACCATAGCCGTATTGAAGTGCATCGGGGCAACCGGCAAGCGAATAACGGTTGCCTATTTGGCTCAGGTGCTCACGATGGGCGTGATTGGAAGCGCGCTGGGACTCCTGTTCGGGAAGGCGGTGCTGTTTCTAATCCAATACATCTTCGCCGACAAGCTGCCGGCTTACATGACTTACGGCCTTCGTTTTGGAGCGGCCGCTCAAGGTCTCGGCACAGGCATCCTGATATCGATACTTTTTTCTGCGCTGCCGCTGCTGCGCATTCGGCATATAAGACCCAACGTGCTTCTGCGCGAGAGCGCGGTGTCGAAGCGCGGCGCCATAGATGTATTGCGATGGGCGACAGCGGGTTTAGTGATATTGGGTTTGCTTCTTGTCGTCTCGTGGCAAGCGGGATCGCTCCGAGTCGGTCTTTTTTTTCTGGGCGGGCTGGCGGTGACCGCTGGAGCTTTGTACCTCGCGGCAACGCTGCTGATCTTACTCGTGCGCCGGACGCGTCCTGTAGCGTCGTTTGCATTGAAACAAGCGATCAACAGTCTTCATCGGCCGGGCAATCAAACGCGTGTGATCGTTATGGTGGTAGGGCTGGGAGTGTTCCTGGTGATCACGATCCAGTCGCTTCAATCGAACCTCATACGCGAATTTAATCTGGGCCGCGGCGGCAACATTCCTAACATGTTTTTGATCGACATTCAGAAGGATCAAGAGCAGGGCCTCGCGGAGTTGGTCTCGCAGATAACCGGCGAGCGCCCGCTGCTGGTTCCCACCGTTCGCGTTCGTATGGTCTCGATTAACGGCAAGGACATCGACTTCAACGACGCGGAGATGAAACGCGAGCGCGGCCGGCTAAGCCGAGAGTATGTTGTGACCTATCGGCCCGGGCTGGAGTCAAACGAAAAGATCATCGCCGGTCAGTTTTGGGACGCGTTGCCTTCGTCCGAACCCGAGGTCTCAATCGAGGAAAGCATGCGCGGGATGTTGGGACTGGACGTTGGCGGTGAGATCACGTTCGACATTCAAGGCCGCAAGCTGGCGGCTCGAGTGACGAGCATTCGGCACGTTGACTGGCGCAACTCGCGAACGGGGTTCATGGTGCTGTTTCGGCCGGGGGCGCTTGAAAGCGCGCCTCAGATGATGGTCGGCGCGCTGAACGGACCGGCCGGTGAATTGGAGCGGTCACGTTTTCAACGGGCGGTGGTCGATAAGTATCCCAACGTTTCGGTCATCGACGTGGTGGACATAGTCCGCGCGATCGAGCGAATCATAAACAACATCACGCTGGCGGTTTCATTCGTGGGCGTATTCGTTCTGCTAAGCGGCGCGCTGATACTGATCGGCTCGCTTGCGATGACAAAGTTCCAGCGGATCTACGAAGTCGCTGTTCTGAAGACACTCGGCGCAAAACGAAAGGTGCTCTTGAAGATTTTACTCGCGGAGTATGGGTTGATAGGTTTTGTCGCCGGAGTCATTGGTTCGCTCGCGGCGGTTGGCCTGTCCTACGTGACATCGCGGTTCGTGTTCGAGATTCCGTGGAGCTTTACCCCCGTAGTAAACCTCGGAGGGATCGTAGCTACAATCATAATGGTTACCGCGGTGGGAACGCTGGCAACCGTTGACGTGCTCTCTCGCAAGCCGCTGGTAACGCTTCGCGCCCAATAAAAAGCAAGCTCAATCATGCGAGTACGGGCGACCATCTGAAAACGCCCCTCATTCCGGTTGCTGCTTCTGTGCGGAAGAGGAGCGTCCACAGAGGGTCGCCCGTACAAGTTTCTTAGAACAGGTAACGGATTTCTAGAATCCGCCCATTCCGCCGCCGCCTGGCATCTGAGGAGCTTCCTTCTCGTGTTCAGGAAGCTCGGACACCAGAGCTTCGGTGGTCAGCAGCAACCCGGCAATCGAAGCTGCGTTCTGCAGCGCGTAGCGGGTGACCTTGGTCGGATCGACCACGCCCATCGCCAGCATATCGCCGTACTCCTCGGTCTCCGCGTTGAAGCCGTAGTTCGCTGACTTGTTGTTCCTGACCTTGTCGACTACCACAGCGCCTTCGTGACCTGAGTTCGCGACGATCTGGCGAAGCGGCTCCTCAAGAGCGCGCTTTACGATGGCAACACCGATGTTCTCGTCTTCGTTGTCAAGCTTGAAGCTTTCGAGAGCCTTCTGTGCCCGGATGAAAGCAACGCCCCCGCCCGGCACGATGCCCTCTTCAACTGCAGCCTTGGTCGCGTGCATGGCGTCCTCGACCCGAGCCTTTTTCTCCTTCAACTCGGTCTCGGTAGCCGCGCCGACCTTGATGACCGCCACGCCGCCCACGAGCTTCGCCAGCCGCTCCTGCAGCTTCTCGCGGTCATAGTCGGAAGTGGTGTCTTCGACCTGAGCGCGAATCTGCTTTACGCGGCCTTCGATCTCGGCAGGCTTGCCGCCGCCCTCGACGATTGTCGTGTTGTCCTTGTCGACCACGATCTTCTTCGCTCGGCCGAGGTCTGCGATCTGAATGCTCTCGAGCTTAATGCCGAGGTCTTCGGTAATGGCCTTGCCGCCGGTGAGGATCGCGATGTCTTGAAGCATCGCCTTGCGGCGATCGCCGAATCCCGGCGCCTTCACTGCGCACACCTGCAAGGTACCGCGCAGCCGGTTCACAACCAGGGTAGCCAGCGCCTCGCCTTCTACATCTTCAGCAATGATGAGCAGCGGCTTGCCTCCGCGAGCAACCTGCTCGAGCAGCGGAAGCAGGTCCTTCATGGACGAGATCTTCTTCTCGTGAATAAGGATTACGGCGTCTTCGAGCACGGCTTCCATTCTCTCCGGATCGGTGACGAAGTAGGGCGAGAGATAGCCCCGGTCGAACTGCATGCCTTCTACTACTTCGAGGGCCGTCTCAAGCGTCCTGGACTCCTCGACGGTGATGACGCCGTCTTGTCCAACCTTACCCATCGCTTCGGCGATCAAATTTCCGATGGTCGCATCGCCGTTGGCGGAGATAGTCCCGACCTGGGCAATCGCCTCGTTGTCCTTGACCTTCTTGGACAAACGCTGAATCTCTTCGACGGCTTTCTCGACTGCCTTGTCGATGCCGCGCTTCAAAGCCATCGGGCTCGCTCCGGCGGCTACAGTCTTCACGCCTTCGCGGAAAATTGCCTGAGCAAGAACGGTAGCAGTGGTGGTTCCATCGCCAGCGATGTCAGAGGTCTTCGAAGCGACCTCGCGCACCATCTGCGCTCCGGTGTTCTCCAATTTGTCTTCCAACTCGATCTCCTTAGCGACGGTAACACCGTCCTTGGTGATCGTTGGGGATCCGAACTTCTTCTCGATGACGACGTTGCGACCTTTGGGGCCGAGAGTCACTTTGACCGCGTCTGCAAGGCGATTAATTCCCGTGAGCAGAGCTCGTCGCGACTCCTCCCCGTATGCTATCTGTTTAGCCATTTGTTCTTCTCCTGGTTATAAGAATTGCTATCTGCCTTTTCCTTTTGCCTTCGAGTGCTCGGAGGCCCTCTCGATCACGCCGAGAATGTCGTCCTCGCGCATGATCAGATACTCTTCGTCATCGAGTTTGACTTCGGTGCCGGCGTATTTGCCGAACAGCACACGGTCTCCCTCTTTGACGTCCATCGCCAGGCGCTCGCCACTATCGAGCTTCTTGCCTTCTCCGGCGGCGATGACTTCGCCCTCCTGCGGCTTTTCTCTGGCACTGTCGGGAATGATGATGCCCCCACGGATCTGCTCCCCTTCCTCGATCCGCCTGATGATCACACGATCTTGAAGTGGGCGTATTCTTGCCATACGTTTTTTTCGCTCCTTTCTAATGAATTGAAACTAAGCGCTGATGAGAATGAAATACATGCGCGCGTTAGCACTCTCCAACGAGACTGCTAAGTATATGTTCCCGAGGGCGGCCTGTCAACGTGTCTTCAGGAACTATGTGTCTTCAGGAACTAGCGCCCATTATTTCTACACCTAACGGATCGCTTGCAAGGGCTGTTAATAGTTTCCTTTCGCGCGCAGTCAGTCATCAGTCATAATCCAGTGGCGGCAACGTCAGGCCTAGCAACCGATCGTCGTCAAGCCGGACGAGATAACGCAAAAGTTGTAGAACCTTGAGTGTCGCGACGTTTCTCGGAATTTATGGTCAAAGTACTTAGATTATCCCTTGCAACCGCAGCGATCCTGCTTCTCCTCGGGAATGCATCATTCGCGGATCCGCAGTTGCCTCAGCCGCAAGGCATGTTGAGCGACTTTGCGGGGAAAATTAGCCCGGCAAATAAGCAGCAAATTGAAACGCTTCTTCGCAACTTTCGCGATCGCACCGGCATCGAGATCGCCGTCGTGACGATTCCGTTCGACAACATGGAAGGCTACCCGATCGAAGACTACGCGCTTCGATTGGGCCGGCAGTGGGGCGTCGGCCGGGATTCGGAAAAGCGTGCGCTGTTGCTTCTTGTCGCGATCAAGCCGGCTGACGGTGAAGGTTATCACGGAGGAACAAGACTCGAAGTCAGCCGTCACCTTGAAGGCGACGTGCCGGACATTCTTGCGGGGGAGCTGATTCGCAAGATGCGCGTTGACTTCATCGCGGGGCGGTTCGATCAAGCTCTGACGACCGGCACTCAAACAATCCTGGCGACCCTGGCTCAGCGGCTCGGGATCTCAATGGACGGCATCGATTCAAGTCAGGCCGCGCGGCAACCCGTCCGGCAGCCGGCTCGCGGGAGCCGAAGCAGCGGACGCGGAATCTCCCTGTTCACAATCGTCATCATCGGGTTTGTCTTGTTCGCGATCATCCGAGCGCTGTTTGGTGGAGGCCGCGGAGGAGGCGGAGGACGACGGGGAGGAATTGGCTCGGACTGGCTGCTCTGGGCCGTTTTGTTTGGCAGCGGCAGAGGCGGCGGCTGGGGTAGCTTCGGCGGCGGTGGAGACTCAAGCTGGGGCGGCGGCGGCGGTAGCGACGGAGGAGGCTTCGGCGGGTTTGGCGGCGGCGGCGACTTCGGAGGCGGCGGCGCGAGCGATAGCTGGTAAGCTCGTTTCGAGGGAAAGATGGTAACGATAGGAGCACGACGAGTCCTGCAAGGAGCAGCGGTATTGCTCCTTCTCTCTGCGTTTGGTTCGTGCTTATCAACTCAGGCCTCGGCCAGCGAGCAGCGACTGCCGTTACCGCGAGGCATGGTAAGCGACTTTGCGGGCAAGCTCAGCCCCGCGACGAAGCGGCAAATCGAAACGTTGCTGTTGAACTTTCGGAATCGTACGGGCATCGAGGTTGCCGTCGTGACGATTCCTTTTAGTGATATGCAGGGCTATCCGATCGAAGAGTACGCGCTTCGACTCGGTCGACTGTGGGGCGTCGGCCGCGATTCACAAAAGCGCGCGCTGTTGCTTCTGGTGGCGATCAAACCGGCCAGCGCCCAAGGCGTTTATAGCGGAGGCACGCGGCTGGAAGTTAGCCGGCACCTTGAAGGCGACATACCAGACATTCTTGCGGCCGAGCTCATTCGCAAGATGCGAGACGGTTTCGTGGCTGGGCGCTTCGATCAAGCACTCACGACCGGTACGCAAACGATCCTCGCCACTCTTGCTGAGCGGCTTGCAGTTTCGATAGAGGGAATCGATCCTGGGCAAGCAGCAAGGCAACCCGTTGTCCAGCCAGCAAGCGTGTCTGGGGCTAGCAAGGCAGAGAACCTCGTTCTCCGAGATATCATCCTCGGCATGGTGTTGATGTTCATCGCTGGACTAATCTTTTATGCGATCTCCCGTCGGCTGCGGGGCGCCGATTCGGGGGAACTGATTGGTCTATTTAACACCGGAAGCTCCGACTCGAGTAGTCGGAGCAGTAGCCCGCACTCAAGCTCGACGTATCCGGAGGTACGCGGTCATCCAGACGCCCCAATTAGTCTCTTTGGCAACGATGGGCACTCCGACCCGAGTAGTTGGAGCAGCAGCCCGGACTCAAGCACGGCGAGCAGTGGCTGGGGCGGCTTCCTTGGAAGCGGGTTCAGCGGCGGCGGTGGAAGTGACTTCGGCGGCGGCGGCGGCGGCGGCGACTTCGGCGGCGGCGGCGCGAGCGATAGTTGGTAAGACACTTAACGATGAACGAAGGATGGTGATCGATAGCCGCGAGATAGGTCATCATTCGGAGTTGGAGGACACCTTGGCTGACGAACTAAACGAGCTTGTAGAAAAGCTGAAAAAAGCGCACGGGGAGAATCTGGGATCTGTGGTGCTCTACGGCTCCGCAGTTCTCGGAGGGCAGCTTGATGACGATCGACCAAAGAAGGTTCTTATTGTGCTCGATCGAATCACGCCTGACGAACTAAAGGCCGAACATGGGATTGCCGAGTGGTGGCGATCAGAAGGCAATCCGGTCGCTGTGTACTTCACAACCAAAGAGATGGCCGACTCGTCGGATGTGTTCCCAATAGAGTTCATTGATATGAGTCAGGTCCACCACGTCCTCTACGGGAAAGATCCGTTCGAGGGACTCGATATTTCCACAAAGAATCTTCGTCATCAACTCGAGTATGAGTTGCGCGCCAAATTGCTGAGGCTGAGAAGGGTTTACATACCGTCCTCGCGAAATGCCAATCTGCTCGCGCGGCTGATGGCTGAATCGTTGGACAATTTTGCAGTTCTATTTCGGCACGTGCTCGTGATGCTTGGAAAGGAAGCGCCCTTCAATAAGCGTGAATGCGTCATGGCCCTCGCCGACGAGCTGCGTCTGGATAAGAACGTTCTCGCGCGCATCTTCCAATATGCGCCCGATGAAGAAGTTTGGCTGGAGTCCGAAACCAACGAGACCTTCGCGAAGTATCTGGCCCAAATCGAGAAAGTGATTGATACAGTAGACAACGGATGAAACGACGCGGCAGACAGCATCACGTCAGCTTCACCTGCTCTAGTCCCTTAGGTGAGAGATATAGCTTTTCAAGGCGGCTCGTCAGGTATTCAAACGCATCGTCAACTGAATCGGTCTTGTGAAATATATCCAGATCCATTGAGCTCACGACACCCCAGCGCACCAGCGCGTCGAAGTTAAGTACCTCGTCCCAGAACTCCGAGCCGAACAGTATCACCGGCATCGTTTTGCTGGGCTTCTTAGTCTGAATCAGCGTGAGCACTTCGAACAGCTCATCCATCGTGCCGAAGCCTCCCGGGAAAACCACCAGCGCTTTGGCCGGATAAACAAACCAGAACTTGCGCATGAAGAAGTAGTGGAAGTTGAAGATCAACTCGCGAGAGACGTATGGATTTACCTCTTGTTCGAGCGGCAATTGGATATTCAAGCCGATCGTCTGGCCTCGGGCCATCGATGCTCCTCGATTTGCTGCCTCCATCATCCCGCGTGATCCCCCCGAGCACACTATGAAGTGATAGTTGCCGGTCAACCCTTTCGACCACTCGGTTACCCTGCGCGCCAGTTCCATCGCATCGTTGTAATAGCGGGCCAGTTTCGTCGCCTGTTCGGCATGCATCAGTTTGGCCTGAACCTCGCGCGTAATCTCATCGCCGGGTTTTAGTCCTTCCCTTACCAATGCGAGTTCTGCCGCCGCCTGCTCGGGTGATATCGAGCGCGCTGAACCGAAGAAAACTATAGTGTCGCGCACCCGATGTCGCCGCAGTCGCGCCTCCGGCTCGAGGTACTCTGACAGTATTCTGATGACCCGCGCTTCCGGGCTCTTCAAAAACTCGGCGTTCAGGTATGGCAGCGGCGGAGAGTTGGGAGGATTTGGCAGTGACATCTTTATCTGAGAACCATCGACGAACCCAGCAAGGGCCCGGATTTACCGTGGACCGTTGGGTTATGAACTCACCTTCCAGATTTCATGAAGCAACTTCCACGCGAGCACAAGCCCAAACAGCACACTGAAGATCCCCGCAAAAAGCCTTATCCCGCCGTTGACGATTGAAAAGCGCCGGGCGGTCACCGCGAAGGGAAGACCAATCATCGCGCTCATCAAAAGCATTCCTCCGATTGAGCCGATCCCGAACACCGCGATGTAAACCAAGCCGAGCGCGACTGAAGGAATAGTCGTCAGCACCGCGAGAGTGAGCGCCGCGCTGCCGGCTACGCCATGCACCATGCCCACGATGAAAGGTCTGCGGCCTATCCGAAACAAGCGATGCTGATGGCTGTGTTCGTCGCGCGTATGCATGTGGATGTGAGCATGTGGCGAAGTACCTTCCTCGTGGGCGTGAGTATGAGTATGGATCAGCCATCCGCGCTCTCGCATCGCTCGCCATGTCGCAGTTACGCCGAGCGCGATCAGCATGCCGGCAACCGGAACTTCCATCCACAGCGTGATATGTTCAGGTATCGATGCGCGGAGCAAAAGGATGACGATGCTTATCGCGAGGAGTGAAGCCGTATGTCCGAGTCCCCAGAACGTGCCGGCCAGCGAAGAGCGCGCTACACTCCTGTGTTCGCTCACGATCGCCGAAACCGCTATCAGATGGTCCGGGTCGAGTGCGTGACGGAGTCCCAGGATAAATCCAAAAGTGAGTGCGGCGGTGATGGTTGAGTCCATCTGTTGGCTCCAACTAGCTATTGATGGTCGCTACTTCGGGCTCGAACGGCTCGATGATAGCACACCGATTGCACGGCTTCCTAAAGATATCCTCCGCACTTTTGCAAGACACGGATCAGTTCGAAGTAATAGGAAAGGGCATGAAGCAAAGCAGAAATACAAGCGCAGCGACGACGGCTAACGTGACTCGGGCTGTTCCGAGCGGCTCTTCCTCGATCACCGGCGGGTGCCCGACCGCCATCAAGAACAGCAGCACAAGAGTCCATAACAAGTAGACCGGCGGCTGATGCAGCACAATCGAAACGATCGCGAGTCCGGCGCACGCGAACGCGACGATACGCGAAATCCACTTGTGTGTCCGGCGTCCTGCGATCGCGTAGAGCACGTGGCCCCCGTCGAGCTGCCCGACCGGAAACAGGTTCAACGCCGTCACTAACATCGTTCCCCACGCCGCCCAATAGATCGGGTTCCAGTCGATCCACTTGGGAAGCCCCAGCAGCTTGGTGACTATGATGAAGAGCAGGGGGTCATTGAACTGTATGCCCGCGCTTGCGGCAGACACCGCGCTGGGTGCCGCCGGTGTAGCAAAGACCAGACCCACTATCGCCGCGGGCAAAGCGAATGCGAAGCCGGCTAACGGTCCGGCGATTCCTATGTCAAACAGTGCGCGGCGCGATCTGATTGGTTCCTTGATTTTGATGACCGCGCCGAATGTGCCGAACAAAGTTATGGTCGGAGGAGCGGGGATGAAAAACGGCAAGGTGGCACGAATACCGTAGTGGCGGCACGCGAAATAATGCCCGAGTTCGTGCGCGCCCAGAATAGTCAGCAGCGTGAATGTGAACAGAAGCCCCTTCAGCAGCGGATCGAGATTCCCAATGGCGGTTTCTTTCAGGACTGCCAGGACGGGAGCGAGCAGCGAGCCGATGACCGTGGGATCATCCTGCACCTGAACAGCGAACGCCGCCCCGGTCAGGGTAGTGCTGATGGCCGTTGTCACGAGCAATGCGGTGTGGAGCAGCACGCGAGACGGCGATAACTCGATCTCGCGTGTTTGGACTGAAGGTGGCGCAGATTGAAACTCAGTGAAGAGGTATGGCTGCTCTGTGTTCTCCACGGATTTAGAATACAACCCTGGAACAGTTAACTGTCAACCATCACGATTGGAGTTCTTTCCCGGGCTTAAACCTGATCGTCTTGCCGGGCGGAATGTCGGTGACCTCTCCCGTTCGAGGATTGCGCCCAACGCCGCGCTTACGAGGCTTAACGACGAAGACGCCGAACCCGCGCAACTCGATTCGCTCGCCGCGTTGCAGAGCTTTCTTCATTGCATCGAACAACGACTCGACCGCCACTTCGGCTTTGATCTTAGGAACGCCAGTCCTGTCGGCAACCTGATTCACTATATCAAGCTTGATCACTTTGGCCTCCCGCTCACGACTTTGTTTGAAACACTGAGAGTCCGATTTAGTAGGGCTGCATTATAGGAGCCGACCAATGGGGTGTCAACGAAAAGATGATGCGCTCGCGGATGTGTTTTGAGCGGCGCACGAAAGCGAAGCAAATCGGTATGAACATCACTGCGACAGCTTCGCTGACCGGCGCTGCTTTGATAGACTGTGACCCGACGCCGGGCGGATTGCGATCGCCCATTCTACGATCACCCAGTTGAGGATCAACGATGGCTATGTCCGAAAGCAAAATTGAAGAGAAACCGCCCACTGACGGATTGAAGAAGCTGGCGGAGAAGAACGCGGCCGCTTTCGCCGGCGGTGGTAGCGAGCGTATCGAGCGCCAACATGCCTCCGGGAAGATGACCGCTCGCGAACGTATCGAGTTCCTGCTGGACGACGGCACGTTCGAAGAGTTCGATCGCTTAAAGAAGCATAGGAGTCAGGACTTCGGCATGGAGACTCAGCAATACCCAGGCGACGGCGTAATCGCGGGCCACGGACTGATCGGCGGCCGCAGGGTTTTTGTCTTTGCCCAGGACTTCACAGTCTTCGGGGGCTCGCTCTCCGAGACCAACGCCGAAAAAATTTGCAAGGTAATGGATATGGCGATGAAAGTCGGAGCGCCGGTAATCGGTATGAATGATTCGGGCGGCGCCCGTATACAGGAAGGAGTGGTTTCGCTCGGCGGCTACGCCGACATCTTTTTGCGCAACACTCTCGCTTCGGGAGTCGTGCCTCAAATCTCGGCGATCATGGGACCGTGCGCGGGCGGGGCGGTGTACTCGCCGGCAATCACCGACTTCAACATCATGGTGAAGAAAAGCTCCTATATGTTCATCACCGGCCCCGACGTCCTAAAGACGGTGACGCACGAAGAGGTGAGCAAGGAAGAATTGGGCGGCGCGATGACTCACAACTCGGTTTCGGGCGTAGCTCACTTCGCCGCTGAAAACGACGAGGAGTGCTTGCGGACCATTTGCGAGTTGCTCTCGTTCATTCCGTCCAATAACCTCGAGGACCCGCCTCGCATCGCAACCACAGACCCGGTCGATCGTGCCGACGAGCGGCTAAACCGGATCGTGCCCGAAGCGCCAAATGTGCCTTACGACATCCGCGACATCATTCATCTGGTGGTTGACGACGGCTATCTGTTTGAAGTGCATGAGCACTATGCGAAAAATATCGTCGTAGGATTCGCGCGGCTCGATGGCCGGCCCGTTGGGATCGTCGCCAACCAGCCGGCGCACCTGGCCGGCGTGCTGGATATAGACGCTTCAATCAAGGCTGCGAGGTTCGTCCGCTTCTGCGACTGCTTCAACATCCCGCTGATCACGTTCGAGGACGTTCCAGGTTTTCTGCCGGGCGTGCAGCAAGAGCACGGCGGGATCATCCGTCACGGCGCGAAGCTGCTGTTTGCGTTCGCTGAAGCGACCGTGCCGAAGATCACCCTGATAACTCGCAAGGCCTATGGCGGAGCGTATTGCGTGATGGCAAGCAAGCACATCCGCGCCGACGTCAACTTCGCCTATCCAACGGCCGAGATCGCGGTGATGGGGGCAGAGGGCGCGGTCGGTATTTTATACCGCCGCGAGATCGCTCAGGCTGAGAACCCCGAGGTAGAAGCAAAGCGTCGCGCCGACGAGTTTCGCGAGAAGTTCGCATCGCCTTACGTGGCAGCCGAACGCGGCTTTATAGACGAAGTCATCGAGCCGAGAGTGACCCGGCTTAAACTTATTCGCGCTCTGGAGATGCTGGATACCAAACGGGATCAGAACCCTCCGAAGAAGCACGGAAATATTCCTCTTTAGTCATTGGTCACTGGTCACTACTCCATAGTTGACCAATGACTAATGACGACTGTACTAGTATAATCGGCGGAGCGCCGAAGGGTGATGCTATGAAAGAATGTCCAACCTGCCGCCGTTTTTTTCCAGATCAGAATACCTTCTGCAGTTTCGACGGGCTGAAGCTTATTCGCTCCGTTCAGAACACAGACGAGCTTCAGCAGGGCGAGGGTCAACGGCAGATTCCGCCTCCGCCGAAGCCGGTGCCGTTGCGGCTCACGATAATTGATCAGAGCGATGAGGGACATCGCTCGCGCGTAATAGATGGGCTCGGCCTCGATTTCGGCAAACAGGGCATGCGCATACAGACGGGCACGATCGAGACCGGACAGCTTCATATCATTCGCGACCACACAGTCGCGTTCAAGAACAAGCTTGAAGTCGAAGTTGATTTGCCAAACGGTACGGTCCGGTACACAGGATTTGCCGCGTGGTACAGACCCGAAGCGGAAGGGCTGTTTTGGGTCGTCGGCGTTTACATACGAGACATGGCTGCAGCAGACCGTCAGGCTTACGACGAATACTTGAAAATGCTTTCTCGGGACACCGGCAACCAGAAGGCGCCGGCATAGTTTTCGCAGCGCTGACTCGACTTCGACCTCTCCGGGGGGATGAAAAAGCGCGCGGATTATTATTATGAAACCGCGAGCAGCGCCGAGATCGTTAACCCGTTGTCAGCCCGATTCGATTTGAATCGTCAGAGTGGAAAGTTCTGACAACATTCGGGGGGATTCTCAATGAGCAGTGACACAGCAGAGGGACGCAACTGGATCGAGCGATTGAGCAGCAAGATACCCGGCTACAGCGGCTACGTTGACCGCGAGCGCCGGCGCGACATCGATAAGCTTCACCGTGAGCATCTGGCAGACCGATTGCGCGCTCTCAAGGCGCCGCTGACGGACCTGATGCGTGAGTTGACCGGCAGCGGACGGCTGTTTGAGGTCGGGCCTGTCGATGCCGCGATAAAGAAACTTGATCACCTTGAAAACCGAGTGAGGTTTGCCAGCTATGGCTATGCGGGCTTCTTCGATGTTGTGAAGATCGAGCAACAACAATTGGACGCGATTTACCAGTTCGATCTCGCGCTGGTCGAGCGCGTTGACAAAATTGAAGCGAAGCTATCAGAGTTGAGCCCCCGAGCTGGAACTCCGGATGGGCTGAAGTCGGCAGTCGCCGAAGTCGCGGCCGAGATCGATCAGACTGGTCGCGCTTTCGACGAACGCTACAAAGCAATTAACAACTTCGCGGAAGGCCAGCCTCCGGGCAAACCGCTGTTCAGTTAGTTAAGGGTTCAGAGTTCAGAGTTCCGGGTTCTGGTTGGGAAATTCGCTGGCGAGCCTAAAGACGAGAAACCAGAAACTAGAAACCACAAACCTCTGCACCAGGAACCCTGAACCCTGAACCCGAAACCCGGAACCGCTTTTAAGCCGATGGCAGAAAACTGTAAAAACTGTGGGTTGGAGTTATTCGTCGGCCAGCGATTCTGTCGCGCTTGCGGCGCATCGACCGAAGAGCTATCCGACGAGCATGCACCCACCCGCAGGATGCCTCCACAACCCGAGGATTGGGGCGCGCGCAGCGCCGCCAGCACTGCCCCAACCTCCCGGCCCGAGACGAGTCCTGTTTATGATCCCGTTGGCTATCAACCGATGGCGCCGGCGATGCACCCTCAAGCTTTCCCGCCATACACCCCGCCGCCTGCGCGCTCGCGCGTGGGGTGGATAATAGCCTTCATCGGCATCGGGCTGTTCGTCGCGGTGGTTTTCGCCGTGATGATGGTCGCGCGCTTTGGGCGCCGCCAGTTAGGCAGCATTCCCGATCGACCTCCGTCGATTCCGGCTGTGCCACAGGGCGACGAGAAGGTCTTGAGCGAAACGAATGCTGACCAGGTCGTGTCTTACGGAAACGAGACCACGCTGGTCAAGACATTTCCGCTCAGGGACGGCGCGCGATTCTCGATTAAGAACGTCAACGGGAGCATTTCTGTCGAGGGCTGGGATCAACCGAAGGCCGAAGTGAAAGTGATAAAGCGCGGCGCCGATCGTGGCGCACAGGTTTTCTTCACCAGTAGCGCGAATAGCGTAACTCTGAGGACTGGAGTGCCCGGCGGCAATGGCGGCAATGGCGGCAACCAGGATATTCGCTACGAGGTGAAGCTCCCTCGCGAGATGGGCCGTGTACAACTCAGCTCGGTCAACGGCTCAATCAAGCTCTCTGAAGTGACCGGCCAGATAAGCGCAGAAAGTGCTAACGGCAATATAGAGCTGACCGATGTTGTCGGGGTGTCAAAGGTTCAAACAACCAACGGGAAGATTATTGCCGTCCTGCAAGAAGCGACGAACGACCCGATGGAGTTCACTGCGGTCAACGGCAAAATAGACTTGACGATCAAATCCGACTTTGACGCCAACCTGGAAGCTTCAACAGTTCACGGCGGCATAGACATTGATGACGAGTTTGGAATCCAGGTGCAAAGGCAAGTCGTGGGTCAACGTGCAAGCGGACAGATCGGGTCAGGGGGCCCGCCCCTCAAGCTTACGACTGTCAACGGCAGCATCAAACTCGCGAAGCAGTGAACTTTCAAGGAGAGCAAAGAATGGCAATTGAAGTCTTACAGTATTTCGACCAAACAGGAACCGAGTTGGTTCATCGCATACCCGAGAGTGGATCCTCGGACATCAAGCTGGGCGCTCAGTTGATCGTGCAGGAGAACCAGGCGGCGGTCTTCTTCCGCGATGGAAAGGCGCTCGATACTTTTGGTCCTGGGCGCCACACGCTCACGACTAACAACATACCACTGCTAACCACGCTTTTGTCGATCCCGTTTGGAGGAAAGTCTCCGTTTCAAGCAAGCGTGTTGTTCGTTGCGCGACACACGTTTCAAGACTTGAAATGGGGAACGAAAGAGCCAATAGCGTTTCGCGATACTGAGCTTCGAATGGTTCGGCTGCGGGCGTTTGGCAAGTACTCGATGCGAATCACCGATCCGCAGTTATTCGCCGGCTCGATCGTCGGCACCCGCGGAATCGTATCGTCCGAGGCGATAGGCTCATTCCTGCGCGACATCGTCGTATCCCGGCTCAACGACCTGCTCGGCGAAAACCTTAAGACCATTTTCGATCTCCCAGCTTATTACGATGAGCTCGCCGCCGGAGTAAAGTCGCGGGTGGCCGATGACTTCTCCAAGCAGGGGCTCGAGCTTGTCGATTTGATCATCTCGGCGATCACTCCGCCCGAGGAAGTTCAAAAGATGATCGACGAGCGCTCGGGGATGGGCGCAATCGGCGATATGACCGCCTACATGCAGTTCAAAGCCGCTCAGGCACTGCCGGACGCGGCGAAACAAGAAGGCGGCGCAGCCGGGCAAGGAATGGGACTCGGGCTCGGGTTGGGCTACGGGCAGATGATGGCCGGAGCGATTGGCGGCGCGCATGCCCAGGGATCGGGCGCGGCCCAGACTCAGACCGTACCGTGCGCGAAATGCGGTACCCAGAATCCAACCGGCGCGAAGTTCTGCTCAAACTGCGGCGCCACACAACAGGCTCCTCAAGCCGCTTCCGTGGAATGTCCCTCCTGCCACGCGCAGGTGCAGGCCGGGACCACATTTTGTGCAAGCTGCGGGACGTCGCTTGCTCCTCAAGCGTGCAAGAACTGCCAGTCGCCGGTTCAGCCCGGATCGAAATTCTGTGCGAGCTGCGGCACACCGGTGTGATGCCCGGGCATCAGGTTCGAGAACCATCGTCGTGAATGAATCGACGGGGACCTGAAGAACAGGTCTTCGAAATTGCGCAACAACGCGGGCCGCGAGGTCGATCCGATCGCGCGGCCCGATTCTTTTGGCGCACCGGCTCGGCAGCCGTTACAATGTGAGTTCACTCAAAAGACAAAGAGATATTTATTCAAGGAGACCACCAATGACAGCTTCACGACAACCAGAAGTGAGCGTTCACGACAAACTCTACGTCAACGGCGGATGGGCCGAGCCCGCAGGCAAGGGAATGCTCGATGTGATCAACTCGACAACCGAAGAAGTGATGGGGCGCGTTCCCGAAGGCTCGCCCGAAGACATCAATCGCGCGGTAGCCGCGGCGCGCGCAGCTTTCGATTCGTGGTCGGCGACTTCAGCGGCCGAGCGCGCCGGCTTCCTCGGGAAGATCTCGGCGGGACTCGCGGCGCGTCAAAACGAGATCGCAGCGATCATCGCCAGCGAAGTCGGCATGCCGCTGCCGCTGGCGACAATGGTTCAAGCCGGAATGCCCGCGATGGTGATGGGCTCCTACGCGAAGCTTCTAGCCGACTACTCGTTCGAGGAGCAGGTCGGCAACTCGCTTGTGGTGAAAGAGCCGGTTGGCGTGGTCGGGTGCATAACGCCGTGGAACTATCCGCTTCATCAAGTCGTGGCGAAGGTCGCGCCCGCGCTTGCCGCCGGATGCACCGTCGTCTTGAAGCCCAGTGAAGTCGCGCCGCTCACCGCCTTCATCCTCGCCGAGATCGTCGACGACGCCGGTCTACCTGCGGGCGTCTTCAACCTCGTCACTGGCCTCGGTCCCGTCGTCGGTGAAGCGCTGGCGTCGCATCCCGACGTCGACATGATTTCGTTCACCGGCTCGACCAGGGCGGGTAAGCGAGTGAGCGAGCTTGCATCCCAGACGGTGAAGCGGGTCGCTCTCGAACTCGGCGGCAAGTCGGCGAACATCATCCTGGACGACGCGGACTTCGAGAAAGCTGTTCGAGGCGGCGTGAGCAATTGCTACTTCAACTCGGGCCAGACCTGTTCCGCTCAGACTCGAATGCTTGTCCCGCGAGAGCGCCACGACGAAGCGGTAGGAATCGCCAAAGAGGCAGCCGAGAGTTTTACGGTCGGCGATCCTCGCGAAGGCAAAGCCAAGCTCGGCCCGCTCGTCTCCGAAGTTCAGCGCGATCGGGTGCGCGGCTACATCAAGAAAGGTTTGGACGAAGGCGCAACTCTTGTCACCGGCGGCCCCGAAGCGCCCGAGGGTTTGGACAAGGGCTATTTCATTCGGCCTACCGTATTCGCGAACGTGAGCAACGATATGACGATCGCACGTGAAGAGATTTTCGGTCCGGTGCTTTCGATCATTCCATACGAAGACGAAGACGACGCGGTGAGAATAGCGAACGACACAGTGTATGGACTGGCGGGCGGTGTGTGGTCTTCGGATGTTGAACGGGCCAAGCGCGTGGCACGGCGGCTTCGCACCGGGCAGGTGGACATCAACGGCGGCAAGTTCAACGTATTCGCGCCGTTCGGCGGCTACAAGCAATCGGGGAACGGGCGCGAGATGGGCAAGTACGGACTGGAGGAGTTCCTGGAAACGAAGTCGCTGCAGTTGTGAGCTTGCAGGGGCGGGCCTCCACGCCCGCCCCTGCGTCGCGCGATTCGAATCACAGCGCCAGTCATTGAGCGAGGGGCGGCCACAACGGGCCGCCCAAAACTTTTAAGGCGGTGTTGAGGGCGCGATGAAAGTTGCGTTTGTTGACAACGTCGTCTGGCCATCGCTACGATCTGATTTTTGATTTCAGCCAAAGATCGATGACCGAGGACAAGGCCTAAACGAAATGCTCAGGCTAAGGAACACGCTCACCCGCAATCAGGAAGAGTTCAAGCCGCTCGAAGGCAATACCGTGCGGATGTACGCCTGCGGGCCGACGGTCTACGACTACGGTCACATCGGCAACTTCAGGACGTTCGTGTCGGTTGATGTGCTGCGCCGCTACCTGAAATATCTCGGGTATCAACTGCAGCACATCATGAACATCACCGACGTCGAAGATAAGATCATTCGCGGGATGCTCGCATCCGGCAAGAGCCTGGAAGAGTACACCGAGTTCTACACTCAAGAATTCTTGAAGGACAGCGATGCGCTCAACATCGAGCGGCCGGAGATGATGCCCTATGCGACGAAGCACCTTCCCCAGATGATCGAAATCATGAAGCGTCTGGCGGATGGCGGGCACACCTACCAGAGCGACGGCTCGTTGTATTTCAGCATCTCGTCGTTCCCCGGCTACGGCAAGCTCTCGGGTCTGAAGCTTGAAGGCAACGTGGCGGGCGCGCGAGTCGACGTCGATGAGTACGAGAAGGCGGACGCTCGCGACTTCGTTTTGTGGAAGGCGGCAAAAGAGGAGGGCGAGCCGCGTTGGCCTTCACCGTTTGGCGAAGGGCGGCCCGGCTGGCACCTCGAATGCTCGGCTATGTCGATGGAGTACCTCGGCGAATCGTTCGACATCCACTGCGGCGGCGTGGATCTGATCTTCCCGCATCACGAAAACGAGATCGCGCAATCGGAAGGCGCGACCGGAAAGCCGTTCGTGCATTTCTGGATTCACACGGAATTCTTGCTTGTCGAAGGCGAGAAGATGGCGAAGTCGAAAGGCAACTACTACACGGTGCGGCATCTCATCGAGCAAGGTCACGAGCCGATGGCGATTCGATACCTGTTGCTCTCGGTTCCCTATCGAACACAGTTGAACTTCACGACCGAGGGCTTGCACGGCGCGAAGACGGCGCTCGAAGGGCTTCGCCGCTTCCGCCGCCGGGTAGCGGACTTTAACGGGGATCGGGGCTCTCACCCGCAAGTGCAGAAACTCATCGAGCAGGCGCGCGACGGTTTCGAAGCGGGTATGAACGATGACCTGAACACTTCGAGGGCGCTCGGGGCCATGTTTGAGTTTCGCCGGGACGCGAACACGGCGATGGACGCAGGCGAGTTCGGCGCCGGCGATCGCGCGGCTGTGCTCGAGTTGCTGGCGCGGATCGACTCGGTGCTGGGCGTGTTGGGCGAAGAGCAGGAAAAGCTTCTCGAACCTGAGATCGAAGGGAAGATCGAAGAGCGCAACTCGGCGCGCCGCAATCGAGACTTCAAAAAAGCCGATCAGATAAGAGTCGATCTCGCCGCGCGCGGCATTATCCTTGAAGACACTCCTCAGGGAACGAAATGGAAGCGCAAGTGAGACCGGGTCCGTTTCGAAATCGAGGCCTTTGGCGGGTCAAAAGGACTAATTCTGTGTGTTCTCTGACAGGGCGGAAGCGAGCCGTCTTGCGAACGCCGCGTGCTCTTCTGAGGCGAGACCGATTTGCAATTCAGCTAGGACTCGAGCGAGGTCACCGCCTAGCAAAGCAGGCACGCACAAACGCAGTCCCACGAAGGTGCGGCTTCTGAGTATGCCATCCGCGTCCGGCGTGATGCGCGTGTAGCGTTCGGCTTCGAGCGCGAACCAGTCTATCTGCCGGTCATAGACGCGCCACACGACATATTCTTCGACTCCATTGCGCCTGTATACGTTCAGCTTGTCGTGAAGATCATAGGCGGCGCTGCTGCTGGCGACCTCCACGATCATTTCGGGCGCGCCTTCGAGATAATCGTCCTCGCTGATGCGGGCTCTCCCGCCCGAGGCTTCGGGGAGCCACAATGCTACATCGGGTTGAGGCTCATTGTCGGGGTCGAGGCGCAGCGTTGCATTGTCTGCGGACTCTATTCCGGGTGTAGCCGCGCAATAGACTGCTACCCAACCCATAATCTGGCCGTGCGGCGTCCCGTGATTTTTCACTCGAACCGGTGACGGCATATAGACGACTCCTTCAATCAGCTCGGCCTTCTTGAGCGATGGCATTGCAACGTAGCGCCGTTCGAACTCCGATCTGGTAAGCCGGTCGCCGTTTTCGAGCGGCGGAGTTCCTGCCTCAACCGCGCCCGGTGGGCGCCGTTGATCCAACACATCGTCATAAGCCTTAGTGCTCATAATGCCTTGCTGCCCTCGAAGCGCCCGTGTGTAGATGCTCGCCCTTGAGCGGATTATATGCCGTCTATGATCTCTTTTCCAATTTCGTTCATCAAGCCCGGGCGCTTGGATTAGGCCATCTGCGGCTCGTGTTGCACGGCTGCCTTACCTTCTTCAACCGGGGTGAGCCAGCCGAACACGTCTTCCGTTTCACCAGCAATGATGTCGAAGAATTGTCTTTGAATCTCAGCCGTAATCGGTCCACGGCGGCCTGTTCCGACTTGAACCTTGTCCACCGAGCGAATCGGCGTGATCTCGGCAGCCGTCCCGGTGAAGAAGACTTCGTCGGCGATGTACAGCATCTCACGCGGGATCGCTCGCTCGAGCACCGGGATTCCCATTCGCTCGCATATTTTGATGACCGAGTCGCGGGTGATACCCGGCAGGATCGTCGAGTAAAGCGGCGGGGTCATCACCGTTCCATTCTTAACCAAAAAAATGTTTTCGCCTGAGCCCTCACTTATGTAGCCTTCCGGGTCGAGCGCGATCCCTTCGACGTAGCCGTTGACCTTCGCTTCCATCTTGATGAGCTGCGAGTTCATGTAATTAGCGCCTGCTTTGGCCATCGAAGGGAGCGTGTTGGGCGCAATGCGCGTCCAGCTCGAAACGCACACGTCGACGCCCTGCTCGAGGGCTTCCGGGCCCAGGTACTTGCCCCATTGCCACGTGCAGATATACGCATCGATGGGGCACGGAAAGGGATCTACTCCGAACGTTCCGTAGCCGCGAATGATGATTGGCCGCAGGTAGCACGCCTCGTACTCGTTGGCTAGAACGAGCTGGCGGCAGGCCTCAAAGATTTCTTCGTATGTAAACGGAACCTGCATCCGGTAAATGTGCGCTGAATTGAACAGCCGTTCGATGTGTGCGTTGAGCCTGAATATCGCCGAGCCGCGTTTGGTGTTGTAACAGCGGATGCCCTCAAAGACAGACGAGCCGTAGTTGACTACGTGAGACATCACGTGGATGGTAGCTTCTTGCCACGGGACCAGCTTGCCGTTGCGCCACACGATCGCGCCGTGTTCCTGCTCAGTTACCATATGGATTCTCCTGCTTTAGGGTGTGATGCGTTAGTGACGCCCGATTGACCGCTGACGCCTTTGGCGGTGACGCCATGTCAGTAGCTATGAAAAGCACGAACCATAATACGAAGCGGCACAACGATGGTCAAGCGAAAGCTAAAACGCGGAAGATCGGATTGATTTCGCGCGCAAGTAAGAATATCTTGTCACCCGGCCGCAGCCCCTCGAGCCGCTTCTGGCGGCGATAACCGGCAAACTTCGGTTTGTCGCCGAGTCGCTGATGAGCCGCAATTTGGACGCTCCGGCAAACTGAAGTTTGCCGGACACTTTCAAAGGAGCGATCTTAAAATGAAATGCCCAGTCTGCAACGCCGAACTTCCGTCGACCGCCAAATTCTGCGGGGGATGTGGAACCACCCTCACGGCTCCCCCACAGCCACCCCCGTTTTCCCCGGAAGCGTCTTACGAACAAGCTCGCCCGATGATGAACCCGCCGCCGAGCTACGGCGGAAACACACCGCCAACGGTTCAGAAAAAGTACAAGGTACTCCGTCTCATTGCGGTGCTGATCAAGGTGTTTGCGTTCATTGCCGGAGCCATCTGCATCATCGGGGCGCTTGTGATGCTTGCGGCGGGCGTGGCTTCGAGCTCGAAGACCAGCGGGTTCGGCGACACCGGACCGGCGGCCCTGTTCGGAGGAGTCGTCGGAGGCCTGCTCATGCTCGTTTACGGCGTATTCGTGTTTGTCTTTCTATACGCGTATTCCGAATGGATGTACGTGTTCATGGACATCGAAGAGAACACCCGCGTGACGAATGAAATGCTTTCGGGAAGGAAATAGAAGCAGGCGGCGGAGGGCAATTGAAAAAAGGGAATTGAAAAATGACAATTGAAAATTAGAAATTGAAAATTGAGGAAAGCCCCGACGACCTCGTTCAATTTGCAGTTTTCATTTTTCAATTTTCATTTTTCAATTCTTAATTCCCGAGGCGCCACTGGTCCGAGTCTAGTGTCCAAACTGAAGCGCCTCCATCACCAGTTCGGTGAGGTACAGCAGGGCTACTCCGGCGAACACCATCACCGAAGTCTTAACGCCGCCTTCGCGATTGTTGACCTCTGGAATCAGGTCTGATGCTGCGACATACAGCGTCACTCCGGCCGACAACGGGAGCACGTGCGCGGACAATGGGCGTGAGTAGACGGCTGTGTCCTCAAACATAAGCACCAGCGTGACACCCACAAGTGTCGCCAACCCAACCAGAAGCGCCGATATTTTCGCGCTGCGATGGCTTCGACCCGCGGCCAGCATCATCGACGCCACAGTGAAGCCCTCTGGAACTTTGTGCAGCAGGATGGCGATGAAGATCAACACTCCAAGCTGCTGACTCACCAGCGACGCCACGGCTATCGAGACGCCGTCGAAAAACGTATGCACCATCAGCGCGCTCACCCCGGCCATCGCCGCGTGCTGCTCGAGCATCGCTTCCTCGTGAGTCTCTTCGCCGAAATGAAAATGCGGCGCGACCGTGTGCTCCACGAATTGGATGAGGAGATAGCCAGCCAGCAGCCACATCATAGGAACGAGCGCTGAGCCTGCCCATTGCTCGATCGCTTCGGGGATCATCTTAAGGAAGACCGCGGCCAGCATGAATCCGGCGCCTAGCGCGATCAAGTATCGTAGCGCGGCCTGTCCGAGCCTGTGCGATGAGACTAAAAGCCCGCCCAACAGGTTCGCAGCCGCGGCCGCAAGCCCGTAGCAAATTATGGTCAGCGTGGTTCTGCCCATTGGCGTCGTGTCCGCTTCGCTCAGTAAAGTTCGGCACTATAACATAGTCTTGCGCGGCTCGCGGAACTAAACTCCATCAGACGCTAGACGCTGCGCCAGAGGCTCGCCCGCACACCCCGCCAAACGGCCACAACCTCTTATCGTTAAATAATTTCACGCTTGACACACCCTGGCATCTGACGTACCATACGGCGGCAATAGTGGAGCGGAGTGGAGCGGAGTGGAATAGAAACTAAGAGGATGGGAGCGAAGCCGGTTGGATGCTCAGAGGACACTACACTGTCAGGATGGACGAGAAGGGGCGGATCAAGCTTCCCGCGGCCTACCGCCGTTATATCGACGAGAACTACAGCTCCGAGTTTTATGTGACGAGCCTGACGGGTGAATGCGCGCGGTTGTATCCAATGCCCGAATGGATGGCGATCGAAGAGAAGCTCCAATCGAAAGGCACAAGCAACGCCGCCGTCAGGAAGTTCCTCGATCGGACGAACTACTACGGTCAACTCGCCGATGTAGACGCGCAGGGCCGAATCCTGGTTCACCCCTTGCTTCGATCGAGCGCCGAACTGATCGGAAACGTGGCAGTGCTGGGATACCTGCAATACCTGGAGGTGTGGGAGCTGGACAAGTTCAAGGCTCGAATCGACGGCCAGCCGTTCACCGATGAGGACGCCGCCAGTCTCGCGGCGCTTGGGATTTAGCACTCGCGCTCGCGCGTCTCTCCGCAGGCGCCCTTTAGTCCTGAGAAGCGTTTACCAAGAAGGGGCGCCCGCAGAGGACTCCGTACAGGTTCTTCGAAGAACTGAAATCTGATGATGAGGCCGTGGCGACAAACATCGGAGAAAAAGATGAACTGCACGAACCTGTTTTGCTCAACGAGGTCGTCGAGTGGCTGCGGCCCGAGGAAGGCACGTTCGTCGACTGCACGATTGGGCTTGGCGGACACGCCCACGCGATCCTCGCTGCGTCGCCCCGTACGGCGATCATCGGAATAGATCGCGATCCGGAAGCGCTCGCCGTGGCTCGAGAGCGGCTGTCGATCTTTGAAGACCGTGTTCAACTCGTCCGGGCGAACTTCGAAAGTATCGCGTCTGTGCTGGAGCAAACTGGCACAGTGGAAGTGCGCGGGGTGCTGGCCGATCTGGGCGTATCCTCGCTGCAACTTGGACGAAGCGAGCGCGGCTTTAGTTTTGCCTCAGACGCGCCGCTCGACATGAGAATGGACCAGAGCAACGGGCCAACGGCAGCAGACCTCGTGAATCAGCTTTCCGAGCGTGAGCTGGCGGATCTGATCTTTGAATTCGGAGAGGAGCGAGGCGCGCGCAAGATCGCTCGCGCAATCACGCGGGCGAGCGAGCGCGAACCCATCGCCACGACAAAGCAGCTTGCTGACGTTGTCGTGCGAGCGCTCAACATCCCCGGCCGATGGCGCACACATCCGGCCACGCGAACGTTTCAAGCGCTCCGGATCTCAGTCAACGATGAGCTCAAAGCACTGGAGCGTTTCATCCCCGCTGCGATTTCGAAGCTGGCTCACCGTGGGCGGTTGGCGATCATCTCGTTCCACTCGCTTGAAGATCGGATCGTCAAGCGCAGCTTTTTGCGAGAGTCCGGCCGATGCATCTGCGAAACGCAAAGATGGCAACCAGGCGAAGCGCGCAAAGAAGCCACCGCCGATGACGTAACCTGCGAACATTGCGGAGCGCGAAGACGAATAAGTATACTTACGCGAAAGCCGGTGCGCCCTACACCGGAAGAGATGGAACGCAATCCTCGGTCACGCAGTTCCCTTCTGCGTGTTTGCGAGAAGCTCTGACGAGCTAAAAGTTCCGAGCCCCGGAAGTCGCATAGAATCCAGTCTGACTGTAGTTGTCGAGCAAGGCACACAGGACTCAAGTCTATGCTGCGCAGAGCAAAGTCTAGGCTACAAGGCGGACTTATGACGAATCGGTTCTTCCCGGAAAAGCAGATTACCAACGTCCCCGTGGCGCGGCCGGTGAGCTCGCGTGTCATGGGGTGGCTTGCGGCGATAGGAGTTGCGGGAGCGCTGCTGTCGTGCGGCTTTGTTATAAGCGCGCGCCAGCATTTCGAGGCCGTTTCAGTCGGTTATCAGAGCGAGGAGTTGAGGCGTCAGTCGGGTCAGCTTGAAGAACGGCTTCGACAACTGGAGCTGGATTACGCTCGAGCTTCGTCACCGGTCGAAATCGAACGCCGCGCGCAAAAGCTGGGCCTGGGGCCCGACAAGAAGGCAACCGACAAACTGGCAAATGGAAACGCTAACCGGAAGGACAAGAGGTAGAGTTCAGAGTTCATCAGGCTGACGACCGGAGACGGACGACCGGAGACGGACGACCGTCTTCGGTCGTCGGTCTCCGGTCGTCAGCCTGATGAACCCCGAACCTGAAAGCGATGTCAACTAGCAATAAAACTTCTGACAAACGGATCACCGTCATTCAAATCGTGATCATCGCGTGGATGATGGCGATCGGCGCGAAGCTCCTCTGGCTGCAAGTCAAGCAACACGACTGGCTGCTCGCGCGCGCAAACAATCAACAGCAGGCAGCAATCGATCTCAGCCCGATGCGAGGAGTGATCTATGATCGGAACGGCAACGAGCTTGCGCGGTCGGTTGCGGTGAAATCGCTTTACGCATCGCCGGGTGACCTAACCGACCCGGGCGGCATCGCAGATACTCTTTCCGATCTTCTCGACATCGATCGCGACGATCTCTACAAACGGCTTACGTCCGGCCGCGCGGCAGTGGCCGTCAAACGCAAGCTCGACGACACAGAAGTTGCGAAAGTCGTGAAGCTCGGTCTGCCGGGACTTCGCTTCGTGAACGAGATGAAGCGATTTTACGTCAGCGGCAAGAGCGCATCTCACGTCTTGGGTTTCGTCGATATGGACGAGCGAGGAGTGGGCGGCATCGAGCTTTCCTGCGATAAGTTAATTCGGGGGCAGGGTGGGCGCTTGTTGCTGGACGTGGATGCCCTGAACAAGTCTTACGATCATTCGGTTGAGGAGTCGGTGCCGGGCGCCAATGTCTCGCTCACCATTGACCTGGTGATTCAGAATCACGTCGAGAAAGCACTGGCCCAAGCGGTTCGCGCGACCCGCGCACGCGGAGGCACGATCGTTGTTCTCCGGCCGGCGACCGGCGAGATACTGGCGCTAGCCAACTACCCGACCTTTGATCCCAACGACTTCTCCGAATCCACCGACGTCCAGCGGCGCAACCGAGCGGTCGAAACTGCCTTCGAGCCGGGTTCGATATTCAAGCTGGTCACCTATGCCGCTGCGCTCGAAGAGCGGCTCATTCGGCCCGACACCCGGATCGACTGCGGCGGCGGCCAGATTCGCATCGCCGATCGAATCATCCACGATCATCCGTACGGCGTGCTGACTGCCGCGCAAGCGTTGGCGAAATCCTCTAACGTTGCCGCGATCAAGATAGGAATGCAGTTGGGAAACGAAAGACTCGCGCGCTACATCGAGCGGTTTGGTTTCGGCCGCCGCACCGGCATAGAACTGCCGGCGGAATCGCGAGGATTGCTCCAGCCGGTTAGCGAATGGGGACCGACCACCATCGGCTCTATTCCGATGGGTCATGAGATCGGCGTGACCGCCGTGCAAGCCGCTGCTGCTTACGCCTCGATAGCCAACGGCGGCGAATGGGTGAAGCCGCACCTGATCAGCAAGGTCGTATCATCTTCGGGAGATGTACTCGACGAGCATCAACCCGAAAGACGACAAGTCGTGAGTGAGGCCACGGCAGCCACTTTGAAGGCGATGCTCGAAGGCGTGGTTGTCCACGGAACCGGAAAGGCCGCGCGGATGGGAGGCTATAGCGCGGCTGGAAAGACAGGCACCGCGCAGAAAATCGATGAAGCCACCGGGCGCTACTCGCAGACTCGCTACGTCGCGTCGTTCGCAGGCTTCGCGCCGGTCGATAACCCAGAACTCGTTTGTGTTGTCTCGCTAGACGAACCGGTTGGCGCGCACTTGGGCGGCGCAGTTTCGGCGCCTGTGTTCGCCCGCGTAGTCTCGGACGCGCTTCACATACTCGGCGTTCCGCCCGAGAACGATCCGCAGTCGGTGCTCGCCGGCGACTTCAAGGTTTACGACACTCCCAGCTTTGTTGCTGAGAACCAACCGGCGCGCGCCGATGAGACCGCGGACTCGCGGCCGGCGCTTGAAGTGGCCGCGGAAGCCGCGGGCGCCGATTCTGCATCTAAGCGCTACGGCAGTGCGGTGATGCCTGATCTGATGGGTAAGGGAATACGCGAGGCAGTCGCCCTGTGCGCGGCTCAGGGTCTGAAGCTCAAGGCGGCCGGCGATGGAGTCGTCTCGCTGCAAAGCCCTTCCCCGGGCGCGCTCGTTTCGCAAGAGACGACCTGTCGCGTGAAGCTTTCGAAACAAGCGCTCAAGAGAGCAACGGTTGACCCCGCGCCGAAGATACCACCGTCCGCCGGCGGTGAGCCGTCTCGAGTGAAAGCAGCAAGGACGAATTGAAACTGGCTGACTTGGCAACACACATAAACGCGCTCGCCGCGACAGGCGCGCTCGAGGCCGAAGCACTCGACGTCACGCACGATTCGCGTGGGTGTGAGCCGGGTTCGGTCTTTGCCGCAATTCGCGGCGAGAAAACGGACGGGCACCGATTCATCTCGCAAGCGGTCGACCGCGGAGCGATCGCAGTTATTTCCGAGTTGCCTCCTGCGAGTGAGAGCGCGCCCGCATGGATTCAGGTCGCCGGCGCGCGCGCGGCATTGGCCCATTCGGCAGCCGCTGTCCACGGCCATCCGTCTCAGCGGTTGAAGCTGGTGGGGATCACCGGGACCAACGGCAAGACGACCACCGCTCACTTGATCGACTGGATCATTCGCGCCAGCGAGGGAACATCGGCGATGTTTGGAACGATCGCTCATAGAGTCGGCGACGAAGCAGCGGCGGCGGCGAACACGACGCCCGAAGCGTCCGACATTCAACGGATGCTTGCGCGAGCAATCGACGCCGGTTGCCGCTCGGCGGTGATGGAAGTCTCGTCGCACGCACTGGAGCTTCATCGCGCGGATGCTTTGAAGTTCGCGGTCGCAGTGTTTACCAATCTCACGCGCGATCACCTGGACTATCACGGAACGATGGAGAGTTACTTCGCGGTGAAAGAGAGGTTGTTCAACGCAAGTCTCGGTTCCGCGCCTGGCGCATCGGTAATCAACGTAGACGACGAATATGGCCGCAGGTTGTTTAGATCTGCCAAAGGCGATCGGATAAGTTACGGCTTCGGCAATCGCACGGACGTCGGGACGGATGAATTCAAGCTGACCGCGCGCGGACTCGCCTTCACCGCCAGTACGCCGGCCGGCAAGATCGAAGTTGTTTCGCCGCTGGTGGGACGCTTTCATGTTTACAACATACTCGCAGCCATCGCGGCAGGATTGGCCCTGGAAGCCAGTTTGGATGACATAGCCCGCGGCGTCGCCGAATGCCGAACTGTTTCGGGGCGGTTCGAGCAGGTGACGCTGAACGGTTCACAACAGACGGGCTTCACAGTCATCGTTGACTACGCGCACACCGACGATGCGCTGAGAAACGTCCTGCAAACCGCGCGCGAAGTAGCGGGGACGGGTCGCGTGATAACGGTGTTCGGGTGCGGAGGGGATCGCGACCGGAGCAAGCGCGCTCCGATGGGAGAGCTGGCGGCAAGCTTGAGCGATATTGCAATAGTCACTTCCGATAATCCTCGAACCGAGGACCCGGAGGCGATCATCGAAGACATCGAAGCCGGCTTGAAGAAAGCTGCGCGCGCGTATGTCAAGCTGACCGACAGGCGGGAGGCTATCCTTCACGCGATCGACCAGGCCCGAGAAGGCGACGTCATTTTGATAGCGGGCAAAGGGCATGAGACTTATCAGATCATCGGCGAGCGAAAGATTCACTTCGACGATCACGAAGTGGCGCGCGAAGCAATGATGAAGAGAGTTGATCACTAACCCCGGGAGCATCGAGGCATATGAAGCTAGGTGAAATCGCAGATATTCTCGGGTCGAATATTCGCGCGGCGCGTGGCGCCAGCGAACTTGCCGAGCGGGAGCCGCTCGGGTACTCGATCGACTCACGCACGGTCCGCGCGGGGGAGCTGTTTTTTGCTATTCAAGGACCGATCTACGACGGGCACCGTTTTGTCGTTGACGCGATCGGTCGCCGCGCGCTTGCGGCGGTTGTCTCGCGCGGCTTCCTGGACTCGGACCTCGGCAGGCAGATAGATCCGCAGAAGGCGGCGCTGATTCTGGTCGACGACACGTTGGCAGGGCTTCAATCTGTGGCATACGCCGTGTTGAAGAGCTGGCAGGGCCAAGTCGTCGCGGTGACCGGAAGCCTTGGAAAGACTACTACGAAGGAGATGTTAGCGGCGATGCTTGCGCGGATCGGCCGGGTCGTCAAAACAACTGGCAACTTTAACAACGCCTACGGTCTCCCGCTGTCGGTACTCAAGATGGAGTCCGATGGCAAGCACGCCTCGGACTTTGATTTTGCCGTGCTCGAGATGGGGATGAACCACAAGGGCGAGATAGCGCGGTTGACTGGCATCGCGCCGCCGGATGTCGGCGTGGTCACCATCGTCGCTCCTGCTCACCTGGAGTTCTTCTCTTCGGTTGAGGCGATCGCGGATGCGAAGGCCGAGATGGTCGGCGGCATAGTGCCTGGCGGCAAGGCGGTGCTCAACGCCGATGACGCTCGCGTCGCAAGAATGGCCGCCCTGCGTCACGACATCACCTGTCTCACGTTCGGCATCGAGCACAACGCAGATGTGATGGCCAGCGAAATAAAACCGGAGGGCGTCAGCGGAAGCAGCTTCCTGCTCGCGACGCCACACGGACGGATCGAAGCCCACGTTCCGCTTCCGGGGCGGCATAACATTTATAATGCGTTGGCGGCGGCGACGGTTGCCGATCTTTACGAAACTCCGCTGGAAGAGATCGCGGCAGCGTTAGCCGAAACCGCCACAGCGAAGATGCGCGGCGAAGTGGTGCGCTTTCGCGACGGCTTCACGATCATTGACGACTCGTACAATTCAAACCCGCGCGCGCTCTTTGAAATGGTCTCGACTGTGTGCGCGAACCGCGAGTGCAAACGCAAGATCGTAGTCGCCGGCGAAATGCTCGAGCTCGGGGCATCTGGTCCGGAGCTCCATCGCGAAGGCGGCCGGCAGATAGCGCGGCTCGGCGCCGACAAGCTGATCGGAATTCGCGGGCTCGCAGAAGAGATCGTCGCCGGCGCTCGCGAGGCCGGCATGACCGGCGAGGCGGCGGTCTTTGCTAACACGCCGGAAGAAGCGGCGGAGATATTGATTCGCGACGCGCGCGCGGGCGACTTGATCCTTGTGAAAGGCTCGCGCGCGGTAAAAAGCGAGATCGTTGTCGAACGGATGAAGCAGAGGTTCGGGACGCTGCCAAACTGCGGCGAAGCGATGACCGGTGACGCCGCGACGGGGAGATGCTGAGACGGCCGGAGCGATCTCTCGCTGTACCAGCGCCTCAAAGGCTGAATGTTTTACTACCTGAGATTATTTCAGAAGGTCCACGACAGCCTGTCCTTTCTGCGATTGTTTGAACAGGTCACCTTTCGCGCAGCATGGGCGGCGATCACCGCTCTCGCAATAAGCCTGATGTTTGGGCCGCGAATGATCAGGCTGTTGAGGCAGTTTCAGATAGGCCAGCAGATTCGCGAAGAAGGACCGCGCACCCATGAGGCAAAGCGTGGAACGCCTACGATGGGCGGTGTCCTGATTCTGCTATCGGTCGCGATATCGACTCTGTTGTGGTCGGACCTTTCGGTTGCGTTCGTGTGGATCGCAGTTGTGACGACGCTGGCGTACGGCGGGATTGGTTTTGCGGATGATTACTTGAAGGTGAAGCGGCGTCACAACCTCGGGCTGACCGGCAGACAGAAGCTGATGCTCCAATTCATCGTTGCGATCGGATTCGGGCTTGCGCTCAGATATTTTACGACCTACAGCACGCGGTTGAGCGTGCCGTTCGTGAAGACGTTCAATCCGGAGATATGGTGGCCGATATATCTGCTCGCTTTTGCGCCGATCGTGGTGGTCGGGTTTTCAAACGCGGTGAACCTGACGGATGGGCTCGACGGTCTGGCGATATCAGTGACAATGGTGACATCGGGGGCGCTCACCGGCTTCACCTACGTGAGCGGGCATAAGGTGTTCGCTGACTACCTGGGGCTCGAGCACAACCCCGGGATACACGAACTGACGATCTTCTGCGCGGCGCTCACTGGAGCGAGCCTGGGTTTCCTGTGGTTCAACGCGCCGCCAGCCGAGGTGTTCATGGGTGACGTGGGCGCGCTCGGAATCGGGGGAGCGATTGGCGCGGTAGCGGTGATGATCAAACAGGAGTTCTTGCTGGTGATGATCGGCGGCGTGTTCGTTATCGAAGCGCTGTCGGTGATTCTGCAAGTCGCATCGTTCAAGCTTTTTCATCGGCGCATATTCAAAATGACGCCGATACATCATCACTTTGAGCTGTTGTATCCGCCGGAGATTTCGCGCCGCATGGAACCGAAGCTGGTGTTTAGGTTCTTGATAATCGCGATATTGTTCGCGTTGCTCAGCTTGTCGACTTTGAAGTTGAGATAGAGGAACGGGGGTTAGGGCTTGGGGGTTAGGGGTTGGTTCCAACCCCCGGCACCTAACGCCCAACCCCCAGTTATATGGATCTAAAAGGCAAAAAGGTACTGGTCGTCGGCATCGCCCGCAGCGGAATCGCCGTTGCGCGTCTGCTCGCATCGCGAGGCGCGATGGTGATCGGCAACGATATCAAGCCTGCATCCGAGCTTCGCGAAGCGGCAGATGAGTTGCGCAAGCTTGGCGTGACGCTTTCGCTGGGAAGTCATCCGGAAAGTTTGTTTATCAACGCGGACTTGATTGTGCTAAGCCCGGGCGTGCCGGCCGACCTCGAGCCGCTCGAATCAGCGCGACGCGTGGGAATCCAGATCATCAGCGAGCCTGAGCTTGCCGGCCGGTTTTTGCGCGGGCGGATGATTGGCGTCACCGGCTCGAACGGTAAGACGACGGTTACCACGCTCATCGGGGAGCTGATGCGGGCGGCCGGTGCGGACGTGATCGTCGGCGGCAACATCGGAACGCCGCTGACAAGCTTGATTGAGAAATCGACCGACGTGTCGTGGACCGTCGCCGAGCTCTCGAGCTTTCAGTTGGAGACGATCGATAGCTTGCGGGTCAACGTGGCGGTTGTCACCAACATAACGCCGGACCACCTGGACCGGCACGGCTCGCTTGAGAATTACGTGAGCGCCAAGCACAGAATCTTTTTGAATCAGACCGAAGACGACCGGGCGGTGCTCAACGGTCAGGATCAGGGTGTGGCGGACATGGTTGCGAAGCTCGGCGTTCCATCGAAGAAGGTCTATTTCAGTTCGCGCGGGCCTGAAACGCTGACTGGCGCGGCAGCCGGCGTCTATTACCGAGCCGGTCGCGTTTGCACGACCCTCTTGACTGATCGACAGGGCGAGGTGGACGTAATCGGGCTTGATGAAATATCGGTGCCGGGCATGCACAACGTCGAGAACGTGATGACCGCGCTCGGGGCGACGTTCTGTGCGATAGAAATGGGGGGAACGGCGGCCGGCGACCTGCCGGCTCTCCGCGACGCTATCAGGCGATTCAAGGGAGTCGAGCACCGCATCGAATACGTGGCCGAGATTGACGGCATAAAGTTTTACAACGATTCGAAGGCAACCAACGTCGACTCGACGATCAAGTCTCTGGCGGCGTTCGAGCGCAACATCATCGTGATCCTCGGAGGCAAGGATAAAGGCAGCGACTACACAGTGCTGGCGCCGCTGGTTCGAGATCGCGTGAAGCAAATCATTTTGATTGGCGCGGCCAGCGACAAGATCGCCGGGCAACTGGAAGGGACGCGGCCGATTGCTCGCGCGCGATCGATGCAGGACGCGGTGCTTAGCGCGGTGCAAGTTGCGGCCGCCGGCGACATCGTGCTTCTTGCCCCCGCCTGCGCGAGCTTCGATATGTTCGACAGCTACGAACACCGCGGCCGAGTGTTCAAGGAGGCGGTGTACAAGCTCGCGAGCAGAGCGCACAGCGGCTGGACCGGGAGGCTAACCACTTGATGGGGAGAATTGAAAATTGAAAATTGAAAACTGAAAACTGAAAAGATGGCTACTCAATTCGCGATACGATATTACCGATTCGAAATTTAGAGATGGCGACTAACAACAGAGCTGCAGCGCCGAGATGGAAGCGTGAAGCCGAGATGGTCCTCGGGCGGGGAGTAAACTCGCGCCCTCGGCCCGGGCGCGAATTGCCCGTCGACAAGGTGATGCTGGCGATCGTGCTGGGCATCACGCTGTTCGGCGCGGTGATGGTCTACAGCGCGTCGGCGATCCTTGCCGAAAAGAACTATGGGAGCCAGTTCTACTTTCTCGCTCGTCAAGCGGTGTGGGCTCTGGTAGGAATGGCGGCGATGGCTATGGCGATTTGCATCGACTACCGGCACTACAAACGGCCGGTGGTGATCTACTCGGTGCTGGGGGTGACGCTGACGCTGTTGATCGCGGTGCTGTTTCTGCCGAGGATAAACGAAACTCACCGATGGATCAGATACGGCTCTTACATCTCCGTGCAGCCTTCAGAGCCGGCGAAACTGGCTCTGATAGCCTTCTTGGCGTTCTTTCTCGAAAAGCGAGTGAAAGAGATTGAGAGCTTCAAGCGTACTTTTGTGCTCGCGGCCATAGTCGCGGGGGTGTTGATTGGGCTGGTCGGCATGGAGCCCGATCTGGGCACTGCGATGGCGCTCGGGTTGGTCTTCTTGACGATGATGTATCAGGCGGGAGCGCCCGTTCGCTATTTCGCCACGCTGGCGGTGCCGGTGGTGCCGGCAATCACCTACATGCTTTTGAAGCCGTGGCGATTCCAAAGACTGCTGGCTTTTCTGGATCCGTGGAAGTATCAGACGACATGGGGATTCCAGCCGGTCCAGTCGATGATTGCGATCGGAAGCGGCGGGCCGGGCGGCTTGGGGTTCGCGCAGGGACGGCAGAAGCTTTTCTATTTGCCGGCCCCACATACCGATTTTATTTTCGCGGTGATTGGCGAAGAGCTTGGGCTGGTAGGAGCGGCCACACTGGTTTTGTTGTTTGGGCTGCTGGCGTGGAGAGGATTTCGCGCGGCTCGATTTGCTCCTGATCTGTTCGGCCAGTTGCTGGCTGTGGGACTGACGACAATGATCGTCGCGCAGGCGTTCTTTAACATCAGCGTGACGCTGTCGCTCGTGCCCACGAAAGGCATCCCGTTGCCGTTCATCAGCGCGGGCGGGTCGTCGCTGGCGATCAGCCTCTTCGCCGCGGGCGTGCTTCTGAACGTGTCCAAGCACGGGAAAACCTGATGATTGTCGATTGGCGATTGCCGATTGCCGATTTGCGGATTGGAAACAGTCTATGTGAACAAGCAATCGGCAGTCGGCAATCGACAATCGGCAATTGATATGAGGGTCATCATCGCGGCCGGTGGAACAGGCGGGCATATTTTTCCTGGCGTGGCCATCGCGCGCGAGTTCAAGGAGCGCGATAAGTCGACCGAGATTCTGTTCGTGGGCACCGCCCGCGGCCTCGAATCGAAAATCGTTCCTCGCGAGGGCTTCGACCTTGAACTGATGACGGTGGGCGCGCTGAAGGGCGTGTCGATCTTTGAAAGAATCAAATCGCTTGCCGGACTGCCGGCGAGCTTTGTGGCCGCGCGTCGAATACTGAAGCGATTCAAGCCCGACGTCGTGATTGGTGTCGGCGGTTACTCGTCGGGGCCGACGCTCTTGATGGCCGCGCTCTCTAGAATACCGACGATGGTAGTCGAGCCGAACGCGATGCCGGGTTTCACGAATCGGGTGCTGGCGCGTCTCGTGGACGCCGCGGCCTTGAGCTTTGCGGACGCGCAGAAGTACTTCGGGGATCGCGGGGTTGTGACCGGCAACCCGGTTCGCGTAGACTTCGCGCGGCTCGCCAAGAAAGCGAGAGGCGAGAAGTTGAACGTGTTGATTTTCGGCGGGAGCCAGGGCGCGCGCGCTATCAACAAGGCGATGATCGCAGCGCTGCCGCTGCTGGCTCCAAGAAGAGATCGGCTTGCCATCACGCATCAGACCGGCGAGCCCGACTTCGAGATCGTAAGGCGGGCGTACTCCAAGGCGGGATTTGATAGTGCCGCCGTAAAGCCGTTCATTCACGACATGGCCGATCAGTTTGCTCGCGCCGATTTGCTGGTTTGCCGGTCAGGCGCTACAACGGCGGCGGAGGTTGCGGCGGCCGGTAAAGCCGCGATCTTTGTTCCGTTTCCGTTCGCCACGGACGATCATCAGCGCAAGAACGCTGAAGCTTTTGAGCGCGCGGGCGCGGGACGGATGATTCTTCAAAAGGATCTGACGCCGGCTCGATTGGCCGAGGAGCTCAATCGACTGATCGATCAACCGGACGAAATCGATCGAATGGAAGAAACCAGCCGCGCATTGGGTCGCGCGGATTCAACGGAACGGGCGGTTGATTTGGCGATGACATTGGTTTGAGATATATGACCTATATGACCTATAACTAACATGCTTTTTCGAGGACTCAGACACATTCACTTCGTTGGAATCGGGGGCATCGGCATGAGCGGGATAGCCGAGGTGCTGTTGTCGCTTGGCGAAAACTTTCGCGTCACCGGCAGTGATATGAAGCGCACGCAAATAACTGAGCATCTGGAATCGATGGGCGCGATCGTCTCCGAAGGACACAAGTCCGAGAACATTGGTAAAGCCGACGTCGTCGTGACCTCCTCTGCTATACGCGATGACAATCCCGAAGTTGTTGCCGCGCGCCAGAAGCAGATCCCGGTCATACCGCGCGCGGAGATGCTGGCCGAGTTGATGCGCCTCTACCGGCACGGTATCGCGGTCGCGGGCACTCATGGTAAGACCACGACCACTTCGATGATCGCGCACCTGATGACACGCACGGGGTTTGATCCGGCGGTTGTGGTGGGAGGCCGTGTGGCATCGCTGGGTTCGAACGCGAGGCACGGACGCGGCGAGTACATCATAGTCGAAGCGGACGAATCCGACGGCTCGCTGTTGCTGTTGACGCCGACGATCGCAGTGCTGACTAACATTGACACCGATCATCTCGATCATTTCACTGGAGGCATAGAGGAGATCAAGGAATGCTTCGTCTCGTTCGCCAACAGCGTGCCGTTTTACGGGACTATCGTGCTTTGTCTGGACGATCAAAATGTGCAAGCGATCATACCTCAGCTAACGCGCCGGACGATCAGCTACGGGTCGGCGGCCCAGGCGGACGTATCCGCCGGTCACATCCATCTGGATGCGAGCTTTGCCTCGGAGTTCACGGTACGAGCATTCGGCAGCGAGATGGGGAAGATCAAGCTTCCTGTGCCGGGACTTCACAACATCCACAACGCCCTGGCTACCGTTACGGTCGGGCTCGACCTCGGCATGAAGTTTGAGAACATTGCCGAGGTTATGGCCGAGTTTCGGGGGGCCGAACGAAGGTTCCAGATCAAGGGCGAAAAGAGTGGCGTGCTGGTTGTCGATGACTATGGTCATCATCCAACCGAGATCAAGGCGACGCTCGCGGCGGCGCGCACGGCGGGCCGGCGAGTTGTGACATTGTTTCAGCCCCATCGCTATACCCGCACCCGCGATTTGAAGGATGAGTTTGCCCGTTCGTTCTATGGCGCGGATCTTTTGCTCATCGCTGATATTTATGCAGCAAGCGAAGATCCGATTGAAGGAATAACCAGCAGCACACTGGCCGAACATGTCGAGCGGTTCGGCCACCGCCACGTCGAATACGTCGGCGCAATTGGAGGCGCGGCGGCGAGACTAAACGAGGTCGTACGCCCCGGCGATCTCGTGCTTACGCTCGGAGCCGGCAACGTCCATCAGGCAGGAGACGAGTTGCTGAGAATTCTTGAAGGAGAGCAGAAGAGCCGGGGGGCAGGAGAGGAGGGGAGCGGAACGTAGGAGGCGATCTCCTCCGCGCCCTTGCATCCAGCTCCCAGAATCCTGCTTTCCAGTGGGGGTAACTCTGTGGCATTAGATCCAAAGAACGAGCCCAGGGCACGGAATCAGATCGTTACGCCGCGGTCTTCAAGGCGGCTCGACAGAGCCAGATCGCGTCGCCGAAGCGCGATTGATATCGGCAAGATTTTGAGAGCGGCCGCGGCCTTCGCGAGACCCGCGGCAGTCCTGGCTGCGGTAGTGCTGATGGTGTTGGGGTACAACGCACTGGCGAATTCGCGGTTGTTTCTGTTGAATCGCGTCACCATAAGCGAGGCTGACCCGGCGCTGCGCGGGGACATCGAGCAGATGGTTCGGCGCGCCGTGGGCCAAACCAGATTGATGGATGTCGATCTTTCGGCTTTGAGACAGAAGATCGAGGCTGTGCCTCGAGTGCGCGGGGCCTCGGTCGCGCGGTTGCTTCCAGACGGGATCTTCGTCCGAGTAGTCGAACGGCAACCCGCGGTTCTGGTCCGGCGCGATTCGGAGGCGCTGGTTTGGCTCGACGATGACGCAGTTGAGATGGGCGAATTCTCGGACGTGAAACGGGCGGGCTCCAGTTCAAAGCCCGGCGCAGCGACTGAGATTCCGCCGATCGCCAAGGGCTTCGCCGAAGGCAATCGCTCGCAGTCGGCAATCGCCGAAGACCGCGAGCGAATAGCAATCTACAAACAGATCGAGCGAGAGTTCAGCGAAGAGCCGAACCCTTTATGGAACCTCATCGATCAGATCGACCTGACTTTTACAAAGGATGTGAACATGCGCCTGGCGCACCCGCCGGTGCTTATTCACATCGGCAGCACCGACTTCCGCAAACGCTTCGAGAAGGCGCTTCAGGTGCTGCAGGCGGTTAAACAGGGAGATTCTGAATTGCCAAGCCGCTTCCGTGTTCAGGACATCGATCGGTTGATTCAGAACGCCAACAACATAAGCTTCATCGATGCGGCCCGCGGCGATCGCATCGTGGTCAATATCGCCACCCCCGGCGTACCGAGAGCTGTTCGGCAGGAGTCTATACCGGACAAGTCCCCGAAGAAGAAGAAGTGATTGCGGATTTCGGATTTCGGATTGCGGATTTAAGACCATCCGCAGCCTAATCCGCAATCCACAATCCGCAATTCGCAATTGAATACGCCGGAGGATTAGAAATGTCGAAAGGGAACAAACAAATTGCTGCGCTCGACATCGGCACCACCGAAGTCAGAGCAATCGTAGGTGAGGTAATCGAGAACGAAAGGCTCGAGATAATCGGCATCGGGCGGGCGCCTTCGCGCGGCGTTCGCAAGGCAGTAGTGGTCAACATCGAGGCCACCGTCGATGCAATCAAGCGCGCAGTCGAGGAGGCCGAAATGATGTCCGGCCTTCCGATCGATTCTGTCAACGTAGGTTTGAGCGGCGTCCAGGTGCGCGGGATCAACTCGCGCGGGGTCATTGCCATCAGCCGCCGCAACCGTGACATCACCGAAGAGGACGTCTATCGCGTCATCGATCAAGCGCGGGCGGTCAGCGTGCCCACCGATCGCGAAATCATCGACGTGCTGCCACAAGAGTTCACGGTCGACGGACAAGACGGCATCGGCAACCCCATCGGGTTTCTGGGGATGAGACTCGAGGCCTGCGTACACGTGGTCACGTCGCCGATCACCGCCCGCCAGAACGTCATCACCTCGGTCAATCGGGCGGGGATGATGGTCACCGACACGGTCGTCAATCACGTTGCCGGAGGCGAATCGACGCTTTCGCCTGACGAGAAGGAGTACGGCGCGGCTGTCATCGACATCGGCGCTGACATTACGACCCTGACGATTTTCTTTCGCGATGCGATTCGTCACACTGCTGTGTTTCCGATGGGCGGAAATCACTTCACTAACGACATTGCCGTCGGGCTGCGCACGCCGGTGCCGGAGGCCGAGCGTATCAAGCGGAACGAAGGTTGCGCGCTTGCGGGGTTGATGGCTGAAGGCGAGCGTTCGCGAATGGTCGAAGTGCCTTCGGTTGGAGGCCGGCAACCGCGGATGCTCAGCCGCCAGATCTTGTGCGAGATCCTTCAGCCGCGCGCCGAGGAGATATTCAGTCACGCGGCCGAAGAGATCCAGCGAGCCGGGTTCGACAAGCAGATCCTTTCAAGCGTAGTGCTGATCGGCGGCGGATCGCTGATGGACGGCGTGGTTGAGATGGCGGAGCAAGTGCTGGACCTCCCCGCTCGGCACGGCCTTCCCGATTTCGTCGGAGGTCTGACGGGCGAAATTGACAGCCCTGCTTTCGCGACGGTCGTCGGAACGATGCTATACGGGTTCCACAAGCAGATGAACCAGAAAAAGATCCACTCGCTGAAGGATGGCGCCCCAAAGCAGCCGAGTATTTGGAAGCGGTGGCTCCGTTAGTTTAGTTTTGAAATGTTTCAACTGGGAAAAAAAAGGTTGTAGGGGCTAGACGACTGTGCTACCATTTGGCGCGTCTTCAGAAACTTCGGCTACCACATATTGTAGCAACCGGTTGGCCAGCCTCAAAGGCACTGTTAGGAGAACCCCTAAAGCACGGCCGCTTGGCTCCAGCGCCCAGGAGGGCGAGAGTTTCGCTTCTGCGAACTTTGGATAACCTGGCAGTGTTTAACAACCTGTTGAAATGCGAACGTAGATTCTCGTGCGAGCGACACAATGTGGTTCAGTGCGCCGCTTGCCCGGTCGCTCATGTTTTGCTTGATTGCTAGCAGGAGGCACGGATAATGGCGGTGGATCAACGTGGGGAGATTCGAAGCGGATCAATAGTCTTTGACGAGTCCGAACAGCCCATCAGCGGGGCCACTATCAAAGTAGTCGGTATCGGCGGCGGCGGCGGCAACGCGATCAACAGAATGATCGAGGTCGGCATCCAGGGAGTGCAGTTCATCGTCGCTAACACCGACCTACAATCGCTGAAAGCATCACAGGCTTCTGTAAAACTCCAGATCGGCGAAAAGCTGACTCGAGGTCTTGGAGTTGGCGGCGATCCGGAGAAGGGCCGCCAGTCAGCGCTCGAGGATACCGAAAAGATAATCGAAGCACTCGAGGGTGCGGACATGGTCTTCATCACCGCGGGCCTGGGCGGCGGAACCGGCACCGGGGCCGGCCCGATCATCGCCAGTCTGGCCACCGAGCTTGGCGCGCTGACCGTCGCAGTGGTGACCAAGCCTTTCAGATTCGAAGGCCGCCGCCGGCAGCGGCAAGCCGAGCAAGGCTTAAACGAACTGCGCGAGTGCGTGGACACGGTTATCACGATCCCCAACGAACGGCTGCTCAACGCGGTGCCAAAGGGTACGCGCTTTCACGAGTCCTTCAGGCTGGTGGACGACGTGCTGCTTCAAGCCGTGCAGGGAATATCCGACATCATCACCGTGCCCGGGCTGATCAACGTCGACTTCGCGGACGTGAAATCGATTATGGAAGGGATGGGAATAGCCTTGATGGGCACCGGTACGGCGACCGGCGATAATCGCGCGCTGGAAGCGACTCAGCGTGCCATATCGAGCCCGCTTCTGGAGGAGGCTTCAATCGAGGGCGCGAAGGGATTGCTGGTGAACGTGAGCGGCGGCGCCGACCTCACCCTGTTCGAAGTCAATGAAGCGATGTCCATAATTCACGATGCGGCTGATCCCGACGCCAACATTATCTTCGGCGCGGTGCTCGATGAGCGGCTTACCAACGAAATGAAAATAACCGTAATTGCGACCGGTTTCGATAAGGCCGCGACCGCCGTGGAACCCTCGCGCGCTTTTGCAGCGCCCCAGCCGGCCGTGTCCGAGGCCCGCGTTACCGGGCCAATTGGAATTCCCGGGTCCAGCGGCCCCGACCCGCTCCGCCGCGAGGACATCAACGTTCCTGCGTTCATTCGAAAGAAAGCCGACTGACTTCCGGCATCCGACTATCCTCCGTACTATAGGGCCGCTGCCAACCAGCAGTGGCCTTCTTGTGTTGCGCGTGCGAAGTAACTCCCCAATGCGCTGGTTTACGCGCACCCTGATCTTGTCGGTAGTGAGGTTCGAGAAATTGAACTTCCTCCACACCTTGTTGTTGCCATCGACTACTCCGTCAGTGACCGCGTCCCAGGCCGTTCCGTTCCAGAACTGTACCTTGAAATTCACTATGCCGTATTGACTGAAGGTCATCGCTTCGGTGGGCTCAGCGGGATTTGTG